>NZ_CALGEO010000043.1:0-3865 GCF_937881865.1 Candidatus Proelusimicrobium excrementi | reverse complement strand
TGCCGACGCCGAGGAAGAAATAACCATACTTCTGCGCCAGCGGCACAACATAACCGGCAAAAAGGAAGATGACTTCATTATCCGCAATTTAACCCAAATGATGGAAAGCGCAATGGAAGCCAGCCAGACTTTTTCCCTCCTGCTTGCGGCGATAGCGTCAATATCTCTTTTGGTCGGCGGCATAGGCATTATGAACATTATGCTCGTTTCCGTTACGGAAAGAACAAGGGAAATCGGCATACGTATGGCCATAGGCGCGAAATCCTGGGATATAAGGCTTCAGTTTTTGGTGGAAGCTTTGGTGCTTTCCCTTACGGGCGGGCTTTTGGGCATAGCTTTGGGTATTTCCGTAGCCGTAGGCATAAAAACTTTTGCGCCGGACTTTCTGCCCGTAAGAATTACGATTTTTCCCATGGTGATATCGTTTATTTTTTCGGGCTTGGTCGGGATATGCTTCGGCTTCTTCCCGGCGTATAAAGCCTCGACGCTGAACCCCATAGACGCTTTAAGGTTCGAATAGCGTATGGCAGTCCCCAGCCTATTTTACGCTTAAAAAAGCTATCCCCGGGCTTAATACCCGGGGATTTTTATGCTGAGCAAAAAATTATTAATTTTCCAAAGCTTCCGCCGCTTTAAAATCGGCTTCGGCTTCCTGCGTCATGCCGAGTTTTTCATAGCATACGCCGCGCATATAGTAAATCTGATAAACCGGGCGCAGAGCCAAAGCTTTGTCATATTCTTTAATCGCCGCGTTATAATTGCCGGTGGAATAATATATCCCCCCCAAAGAATTTAAAGCGGCCACATTTGCGGGATAAAGTTCCAAAGATTTAAGCAAAGCTTCCCTGGCTTTTGCGTATTCGCCCTTGGCCGCATACGCCGCACCCAAAGCGGAATAAAGCTCCGGCACGTTCTTATCGGAATCTAAAACCACGCCGAAATCATCTATCGCCTTGTCATACTCCCCTGCGGAATAAAGCAAAGTCCCGCGGGAAAGATACGCTTCCGCGTTATAGGGATCTTCGGCAACGGCTTTGTTAAAATATTTAAGAGCTTTCTGAACCCGGCCGGTTTTATAATACATTTCCCCCTTGGCCAAATATTCCGAAGATTTTGACACCGGCACGCTTGAACACGCCGCGACGAGCAAACAAATTAAAGGGATTAGGAACTTCTTCATAAAGCGAAACCTCCTGCAAAGATAAAATAAATTTACCATAATTTGATTCTTTTTTAAATATCCGCCTTAAATGTTAAAATATAATTGTGAATAATATTTTGCTTATCTGCCCCGACGCCCCGGAAAAACTTATCGCGCTTACGCCCGCTTTGAGCATACTAAAGCGCAATTTCCCGCGGGCGAAAATAAGCGTAATATCCCCACAGCCGTGGTTTTTTAAAAACAATTCGGCCGTCTTCAGCAGCATACCTTTGCCGCGCTTTCACAAGCTGCGGCGTTTGCTTAAAGAAGAAAAATACGATCTTCTTATTCTTACAAAACCCTCTTTTAAATACGCTTTGGCCGCATTTTTGGCCGGAGTAAAAAAACGCATTATGCCGCATAATTTTTATACGTCTTTTCTGGCGGATACTCCCGTCAGAACCGAAGCGGGGCAAAGCGCGGAGAAGTTTTTTATAAGTCTTTTAAAGCCTTTGTTCGTTTATCTTTTCCCCGCGGAGCGCAAAATCTTCGTAGACAAGCGGGAAGAAGAACAAGCCGCCGAAATACTTAAACAGGCCGAGCTGGAAGCGAAAGACAAATTTATATGCATTTTTCCCGGGGCGAAACGCGCTCATTTAAACTGCGGCAAAGAGTTTTACGCCAAGCTTAACGATAAAATAGCCTTAAAGCACAAAAATTTGAAAATTCTTCTGCTGACAAACGGGAAAGAAGACATCCACACGGCGAATGAAATTTTTTGGCGTTGCATAAAAAAGCCCGCCATTATACGCGAAGTCCTAGATTTAGACGTTTTAAGCGCGGTTATAGCGTACTCGCAAGGCGTTATAGGCGGATGTTCCCTGCCGGCGCATATAGCGGCGGCTTTGGGCAAAAAAAGTATAGTTTTTGCGCCTCTGAAAGCGGAAGATTTTTTAGATATTCCCCCCGCTTCCGCAATTATAAAACCAAAGCCTCAGCCATGTGAAGGCAACTGCCTTAAAACCTGCCGCGCCTGCTGCCTTAAAAGCATAACTTTGGCGCAAACCTATGAGGTTTTTGATAAAATATTTACACTGAAAAACAGTCCTAAAAAGGGGATTTTTAATGAAGAGAGAACTTTCAGTCTTTTTAATAACTAAGCAGGAAGGGGCCAATTTGAGGACTTGCCTTGAAAGCGTAAAAGGCCTTGCCGACGAGATTATCATCCTTGACAGCGGCAGCACCGACGACACTTTAAAAATCGCCGCGGAATTTAACGCCAAAACAGGGTTTAAGGAATTTGAGTCTTTCACAGAGCAAAAAAACGCCGCTTTGAAAATGTGCTCAAAACCGTGGGCCTTAAGTTTGGACGCGGACGAGCGGCTAACCCCGGCCCTGCGCAAAGAAATCGCCGATTTGCTTTCTTCAAAAAATATGGACGACTGCGGCGGATATTACCTTAAACGTTCCACCGTATTTTTAGGCCGCAGAATGAAGCACAGCGGCGTAAACAACGAAAGAATTTTAAGGCTGGTAAAAACAGACTCCGCGGAATATACCGGCGGCAGAGTGCATGAAGTTCTGGAAGTTAAAGGCCAAACCGGCGAACTTAAAAACATTTTTTTGCATAACACTTACACGTCCATAGAACAGTATTTTTACAAATTTAACAGATATACGTCTTTAGGCGCGGTTACCATGGCGGAAAGAGGTAAAAAGTTCCGCTTTATAAATTTGCTTCGTCCGCCTTTGGAATTTTTCAAAATATACGTGTTAAAGCTGGCCTGTTTAGACGGCATACAAGGCTTTTTATGGGCGCTTTTCAGCAGTATGTATCCCTCCGTAAAATACGCAAAACTTTGGGAAATATACCATAACAAAAAATAAGATTTTCCCTTATCCTCGGGGTTAATTTGCAAGCAAAACCCCGCGCCTGAAATCAAGCGCGGGGCGGTTAGTTGAGAGGCTTTTAAGCCTTAAAATATTAATTTATGTACTCTACCGCGCCGTTATCCGACCAATCCTGCCGTCCATAATTTGTATTGGGATAAAGATTTTAGGCTTTAGCGCAACAAACGCCATTCGTACATTTTGATGCATCCACAACCGAAGTGCTGGAACCAAGCCCGCAACACTTCAACGGTTCAATCCACATATAAGGACCGCACCAAACATTGTGCCCACCGGTGGTGCAATACGCGTCATGATTTGCCGCCGCGCCGCATAGCCTAAACTTACGCAGGCGAAAAGACAGAATACCGCAAAAAATGCATTGGAACGGAGAAATTCGATATTGTTTTCCGATATGCGTGCAGAAGAAGACGTTTTTGAATATGAAGTACAAGATGATAATGTTTCTTATCAGCCGGAAACAGCATATACCAGACAGGAAACACAATTATTAGTGCATGAACTGATTAATTCACTTTCCGAAGAACAGAGATTATGTATCTTAATGTTTCATATTGAAGGATTATCGATTTCAACAATAGCATCTATACTTGGCTGTTCTGAGAATACTGTAAAATCCCGTTTAAATTATGGTAGGAAAAATATCAGGCAGAAGGCGGAAGAATTGCAAAAGAAAGGATACAAATTGTACAATCTCGCACCGATTCCATTTCTTTTATATCTTTTACGTCAGGAAGAGAGAATACATTTTTACCAAAACAGTATTCCCTGACTTGTGCTTATTCAGATGTGTAGCATACGCAGTATAACACA
>NZ_CALGEO010000042.1:0-13285 GCF_937881865.1 Candidatus Proelusimicrobium excrementi | reverse complement strand
TCCGATCTCCCTGCTTTTGCGGGAAACAGCGCAGCGCATACATCTGACTGCGCATGGAGAAGAATAACCGGTTCAAGGGGCAGAAGCCCAAGAAAGGAAATACATCATGACGAGCAAACAGCGCGCGTATCTGCGCGGATTGGCCAATACCATGGAGCCCATCATTCACGTGGGCAAGGATGGCGTGAACGAGAACATGATCAAGCAGCTTTCCGACGCCCTTGAGGCGCGCGAGCTGATCAAGGGCACTGTGCTGCAGAACTGCCCGCTTTCCGCCCGCGAGGCGATTGCGGAGCTCTGCGAGGGCGCGAACGCCGAGCCGGTGCAGTGCATCGGCAACCGCTTTGTGATCTATCGCGCCCGCGAGGAAGATCCGAAGATCGTTCTGCCTTAACCCTCATGCAAAATGAAACAACGCATTCCAGAAAACGGAGTGCGCTGTTTTTCTATGCAGCGATGCACAGGTGTGGTATAATGGGAAAAAGGAACAAGGAGGTTTCATCTATGTGGGCAGTATTTGCATTCTTTTCCGCTTTTTTTGCGGCTTTGACTTCAATCTTTGCCAAAATAGGCATTGACGGCGTTAACTCCAATTTGGCTACTGCAATACGCACTTTTGTAGTGCTTATAGTTGCCTGGGGCATTGTTTGCTTTACAGGCGTTTCCCGCCAAATCCCGGATATTACGCGCAAAAGCTGGATTTTTCTTATTCTTTCGGGCTTGACGACAGGGGCTTCTTGGTTGTTTTATTACAGAGCCTTGCAAGCCGGATCCGCGTCAAAAGTTGTACCGATTGACAAGTTCAGCCTGGTGTTTACGGTAATAATGGCTTATTTCATCCTGGGCGAAGCTTTAACTTGGAAAGTTATTTTAGGCGTTATTTTTATTACTATAGGCACTTTGCTGATGGTATTGTAGGGCTTTCTATGTTTTCCCCCTTGCTTTCCGCCTTTTTCTTTTAGGTTCGGTCTATGTTAGTGTACCTTCTTCGTCAAAAATTAAAATCCGCGCCAAAATCGGCAAACCACGCTTCTTAAATTCTCTTACGTTAAAAAACACGATTCTATAAAACTCTTGCAGTTTATGTTTTAAGTCGTCATGCTGAGGAGTCGTAACTCAGCATCTTGCCGTAACTATTTACAATAAGATCCTGAAACAAGTTCAGGATGACAGACTATAGTTTCTGCTGTGTCGTACATCGGGGCGTTTTGTTAAAAGACGAAAACAGTTGACTTTTTTTTGATAAATTTTCCTCGTAAAACAGCCTGCCGAATATGAGATATCATTGCTTTAGTTAAGGTTAGTTTAAGCGGGCTTTTTAACTATACGGGAGGAAAAAATGTCAGATATAAAAAATATCTTTTTATCGCTCAATAAAACGTGTTTTTTGCTGCTGTTTTTGTCGTGCTTTAACTTCGTTTACGGCGGAATGTCGCCTTGTTCCGGTGGAGATACGAAGGGTACTAAGTTCTTTTATAAGGGCGGCCTCTGCTACGCCGCTTATTGTTATATGGGGGCGATATCTTGGCTGGGCAAGGCTAATGATTCTTCTTGCTCCGGCTCAACGAGAATGTGGTGCAATACCGGCACTCTTAAAGCCGTAAAAGGCAGCGTAAGCTGTACTAAGTCAACTAAAAACTGTTAATTTCTTAAAACTAGCCGTCCCGCTTTAGCTTTAAAAGTTAATGCGGGTAAAAAAGCCCCCGCTTTTAAAGGCGGGGGCGTCATCTTTAAAGTCAAAACCGCTTATTTAACTAAATTTTTGTTTGCGGTAATGTTGAGTTCTACGCGGCGGTTCTTGGCGCGGCCTTCCGCGGTGGAGTTGCTGGCGACGGGGTTTTGTATGCCGTAGCCTACATAGCTTATAGAGCTGGTCTTAAGGCCGTTTTTCAAAATAAAATCGTAAACGGCTTTGGCGCGTTTTTCGGAAAGAGTCTTATTATACGCGGCGGTGCCGGTTGAATCCGTATAGCCTTCCACTACGATGATATTGGCCGGATATTTCTTTAAAACTTTATTAAGTTCGATTATTGTCTGGCCCGCTTCATAGGATAAAACCGAGCTGTCGGTGTCAAAAAGAATTTCGTTCTTTAAAGTTACGACTATTGCGCCGTCTTCCGTGCGGGTAACATCGGCTATTTTAGCGAGTTCTTTGGCCTGTTTGTCCAAATAGTTGCCTACGCCTCCGCCTAAAGCGGCCCCGGCCAAAGCGCCGTATATTGCGCCTTTTTCGGCTTTTCCGCCGGTATTATGAGTGATAACCGCACCGGCGAGAGCACCGGCCGCAGCTCCGGCTCCGGCCCCTATGGCCGTTCTTTTACCGGGAGTGGTACACGCGCTTAAAACCAAAGCGCAAACTACTGCAGTAAGTAAGGTTTTTTTCATTGTTTCCCTTCCTAGTCTTAGATTTAATTGATAAATAATTATACAATTTTTATCCGTTTAGAAGAACCCTCTCCGCCGCCGTATAAGCTTTGGCCGTACCGCTTTGCGTTATCATATAGTCCCTGTTCCGTTTGGAGCCTTCATAAACTAAGCGGGAATCCTTTATTTCCGGCGCGAGGATTCTATCCAAACGTTCGTTTCCTTTCAGGTAGCCGGAAAGCTTTAAAGATTTGGAAAGTTCAAGCGCGCTCATTTTTGACGCATTTCTGAATATCTTGGCCGCGCCTAGGATTATTAAAGCCGCGTCCGCGGCGGTAAGGCTTTTGTCCTTACGGCGGATTATTATATATTCCCCTTCGGGGTATGCTATTCTTTCCCATACGGATCCTTCCGGTTTAGGGATAGGGGTTTCCGTCGGTTTAACCGGCTTTTTGCGCTCGTGGGGTCTAATTTGCGGCATTTTGCCGAAGTAAGCGGGCCTGTATTTGCCGGCGGGGTTTTCTTCGTCTTTTACATATATGGGCGCAGCTGATATTTTGGGAACGCCCCATATATCGGTTTTAGGTGAATATTTTTGAATATTTTCTTTCGGAGTTTGAATTAAATTGCTGTCCGCCTGCGGCGCAGCGTCCCATACATCTTCGGCTTCAGGATTAATCCCTGCAGAAATAAAAAGTTCCCCTTCTTTGGGATGTGTGCAAGTAACCGCGGTTTCTGGAACTATTTTTTGTCCATAACCTATATTTTGCACTATTTCCGTATAAGCGGAGGTTTTTATTATTTTTAAAAAGGCTTCTTTTTGCTGTTCTATGAAATCAAGAGAGCCTTCGGCTTCAAATTCTTCGCCTGTTTTAAGTTTGATTCTCAGCTTAAAGATTTGTTTGTCGTTTTCCTGCATGAAAGCGCTCCATTAAAAGTTATCCCATTGGCTTATTCACAGCTTTTGACATATAATAGCAATAAATTAATTTTATGTCAAGGTATGTTTGGAAAATAAATTTATATGTCAAAAGCTGTGAATAAGATTGTTTCTCAGTCGTGAAACCGTTGTGCTTTGATATGTCAATTATATGTCATAGATAAAAAATAGCCTAAAAAAGATTTTTTATCTCTTAAAATGTGTTGCTGATTTATAAAGTGAAAAAGTTATTATCCCCCCTAAATTTAAATATTGAAAATCTTTTTTTATCTCTTAAAAAACAGCGTCTGATTTTGTAGAATTTGCCGCCAAATCTTTATTATTTGTCTAAGTTTTTATTGGAATTTTGTTTTTAAATGTCGGATTTCTGTATAATATTGTGGAATAATAATAATTCTATAACTGGCAGGAATCTTGGAAAAAAGTCTTTTTTTGCAGTTTTAGAACTTTTATAATTCCATAACTAAGATTGTGTAAAAATGCGATATTTTGATTTTGGCATATATAAATGCCTTAAAAAAGTGGGAAAAGGCGATTTTTGGCTTATTACTTTGATATAATTAATATATGGATAAAATGTTGCTTCTTTCCTGCTGTGCGCCGTGCAGCTGCGGCGTTATAAAAAAACTCGCTGAAGATGGACGCGATTTTGCTGTATTATTTTATAACCCCAATATCTCGCCGGAGACAGAATACCTTAAAAGGCTTGAGGAAAACAAAAGGCTTTGCCAAGCATATAATATAAAGTTCTATTCTTTGGATTATGAACCCAAACTCTGGGCGGAAGCGGTAAAAGGATATGAACAAGAGCCGGAGCGAGGCGAGCGTTGTTTTAGGTGTTTTTTAATGCGTCTTAGATGTGCGGCGTCTTTTGCCAAAGAGAACGGTTTTGACGTGTTCAGCTCCGTTTTGGGGATATCCCGCCATAAGGATATGGCCCAAGTAAATAAGGCGGGGCTTTTGGCGGCGGAACTTGAGGGCATACCCTACGATATTACAAATTGGCGTAAAGGCGGGCTGGAAGAATTGCGCCGCGCGGTAAATAAAGAACTTTCCTTATATAATCAGGATTATTGCGGCTGTCCTTATTCCAAGAGGTAATATATTCCTCTAGCGGATTCCTTTTAACTCGGTCTAAGTTATGTGTTCACGGCTAGCAAACTTTAATATTTAGGCAATTTTAAATTTTTTCCTTGCTTGGGTACTGCATTGCTATTATTATACAACTACTATGATGGGGTGTTATGGCCCCGGTGAAATTTATTATAACGGGCCTTACTGTCTTAACGGATGTAAGAGTATTTTTGAAAGTTTATCTTCACTTCCATGCGCTTCGGCCGTTGAAGGGGACGAATGTTCGAAAAGTGATTATAATAACTACGGTTCCGACGGGAAAATATACTCACCTCCCTGTAACCGCATTCAAGGGGAAGAGTTTTACTATTACGGTTATGAAGAATGGGTAACCGTAGCCAGAATCACCAACTTTAACTGTACTAAAAAACGCTGTAAAAACGGGTGGTAGATGTAACTTAATTGAAAACCAGCCTCCCAGCTTTTGTCTGTAAAAGATAATAGACCGCCACACATATCGTCTGTAAAAAAAATCGGGCCTGTTTTAACAGGCCCGAATGTGTTATAAGCGCACTAAAATATTATTTTATTTTGCTTGATTGAAGTTCCGCCAAGGCTGAGCTGTAAGAGGAAGGATATTGTTCGATAATTTCCGCGTATAAAGCTTTGGCTTCCTGCGGTTTGCCGGAAAGTTCCGTCGCCAAGGCTTTATGCGTTTTTACTTGCGCCAAAGCGAAATGGCCCGGATTTTTGGCTATAAAAGCATCGGCCTGCTCTACCGCTTTTGCGTATGCTTCCTGCGCGACGTAAACCGCTATAAGGGAACTTTCCGCTATCGCCTGTAAATCTTTATTGCCGTTTTTGATGGCTTGTTTAAAATATATTTCGGCCTTTTCGTAATTTTTTTGTTGATAATAAGCGTCGCCGAGCGTCAAAGCGGCGTAAGCCCCGGCTTGGGAAGATTCATTTGCCGCCGCGTAAACTTCAAGCTGGGATAAATCCGGCGTTTCGCCTTCCTGAGCGGCTGCTATCGGGAGTTCCGCCAAGAACAAATCCCCCCATTGCTTTTGATATGCCTGGTTTTTTAAGTGGGATATCAAGCCCGCGGCCGCGGCCACCAATACGACGATGCCGGCCGTTAAAGCTATTTGTTTTTTATAAAGTTTTACTTTGCTTTCAAGGACGTCAAGGACGCCCTTTTCGTTTATTTTCTGCTGATTGGTATTGTTTTTCATAAGTTTTTTACACCTGTACGTTTAATATTTTTATAACAAATCTTTTTCCTGCAAATGAATGCATTCCACTCCGTTTTTCTTTAAAAGGTTTACCCCTTCCACGGAACGGTCGTAAAGTTCGGAAAAGAAAACCTTTTTTATCCCGGAAGCTATTATAAGCTTGGCGCAGTGTACGCAGGGCGAAAAGGTTATGTATAAATCCGCCCCGTCCGTAACTATGCCGCTTTTTGCGGCGAATAAAAGAGCGTTTTGTTCCGCGTGGAGTTCATTATCGTTGGAAAACGCCCCGTGTATTTGGTAAAAATCCGGGCTTTTAAAAAAATCTTCCAAAGTGGCGTATTTTGAGGTAAAATCCCTTTCATAAATGTTTTTAAAGTAATCCTCGCAATGTTCTTTGCCGGAGGGAACCCCGTTAAAGCCTATGCTGATTACGCGGTTTTCCTTAACAAGCACCGCGCCTACTTTAAGACGGGCGCAGGTTGATTGTTCCGCCACAAGCTTGGCCATACTGATAAAAAGTTTGTGTTTATTTTTCATCACTAACCTCTTTTTTCTTTTTGAATTGGGCGTTATAAAGCGCTTTGTATGCGCCGTTGCCCTCTTTCATCAGTTCTTCGTGAGTGCCGCTTTCAACTATTGTGCCTTCGTTTACTACTATTATCTTATCGGCGTTCTGCACCGTGCTTAAGCGGTGCGCTATCACAAACACCGTGCGGTTGCGCATAAGATTGTCTATGGCTTTTTGGACTATGGCTTCGGATTTATTATCCAGCGCGCTGGTGGCTTCGTCCAAAATTACGACGGGGGCTTGTTTTAAGAAAGCTCTCGCTATGGCGATGCGCTGTTTCTGCCCGCCGGAAAGCATTACCCCCCTTTCCCCTACGTAAGTATCCAAGCCTTCTTTAAGGGATGCTATAAAATCTTCCAAATGCGCGCTTTGAACGGCTTTATCCAAGTCTTCTTGGGTCGCTTCGGGGTTGCCTATCATGATGTTTTCCCTTATGGTGCCGCTGAAAAGGAAATTATCCTGAAACACAACCGCAATATGCTTTCTTAAAGACTGCAAATCTATCTTTTTAACGTCCAAACCGTCTATCTTTACGCTTCCGTCCGTAGTATCATAAAAGCGCGGCAGAAGATTTACGAGCGTGGTTTTGCCGCCGCCGCTGTTGCCGACTATCGCTATGGTTTTGCCTATCGGCACTTTAAGGGAAACGTGTTTCAAAACCGGCAGGCCGGGCTTGTATTCAAAGACTACATCGTCAAATTCCACGCTTTCTTTTATGCCGTCTATTTTTACGGATTCCTGCGCGCTTTTTATTTTAGGCTTGAAGTTTATCATTTCAAAAACGCGCTCTATCGCCAGGAAGGCTTTTTGAATGTCTATATATTTGTTGCCGATTGATTTTATAGGCGTATATAACATTAAAAGCGCGGCTATGAAAGAGGCAAAGTTACCGCTGGTTATGGTGCCTTTTATAATAAGGCTGTTGCCGAACCAAATTACGCCGGCCACACCGAAAGAAATTACTATGTGCATTACCGGCGAGAGCCAGTTGGTGTGTTTGACCATTTTCATGCTAAGGGAGAAAATCTCGTCAAGCATGCCGTACTGTTTTTTAAGCTGGTAATCCTGCAAATTGTAAGAGGCAATGGTTTTATAGCCGTTGCAGGTTTCGTTGTAAGAGGTTATAACGTCGGAGCCTGACGTCACTATCTTGGGGGTGATTTTCTTGATTTTCTTTCTTACGTACTGGGTCGGCAGAACAGCCGCGCCGAGTACGATTAAAGCTATTATGGTAAGCTGCCAAGAGTTATAGAATAGTACGCAAATCAAGCCTACCGAAGAGAAAAACCTGGTAAGGAAATCTTTTATACTGCTTATCAAAGTGGTGCTGGCGGTATCGGCGTCGGTATAGAAACGGTAAACAACGTCGCCGGAGTTGTGGGTGTCAAAAAAACAAGGGTCGAAGGTAAGCAGTTTTTTGTAGAGTTTCTTTTTTAAATCGGTTGTTATTTTCGTGCCGACCCAGCTGTTGAAATACGTTGAGGAAAAATTAAGTACGCCCTGCACAACCGTGAACAATATAATAAGTACAGGTATATAACCGGCCCAAGTGGCGTTTTTGGCTACAACTACGTTATCTACGTAGTATTTAAGGAATACCGCCACCGTGCTGTCCAAAGCGCCGGCCGGTATTGTCATGGCTATGCCGAGCAGCGCTCTGAACCAATAAGGTCTTATAAGAGGGCCCATCCTGCGGACCATATCTTTTAAACTGGAAGGATTGAGTTCTTTGTTAAAATCTTTTCTGTCCATATTTATTTATAGCTTTCTATAATATCGTAAGTTTCCATAAAGCCCATTTGAACGGCGACGGTTGAAGCGTCCAGTTTCTTTCTGTTTTTAAGCCTGGCGCTTGCGCCGTTGTCCAAAAGGAACTTCGTCATTTTTCTGTCGTCGTTTTCGGCGGCGTAGAAGAGTACGCTTTCGCCTTTATTGTTCCTTGCGTTGATGTCCGCCCCTTTGGCGATAAGGTTCTTTATAAGCTGTTCGTTCTTTGCTCTTACGGCGTAGAAAATCGGCGTTTCGCCCTTAAGGTCGGCGGCGTTTACGTCCGCGCCGTTGTCGATAAGGAACATAGCCATATCGTTCATGTTTCCGGAATTCGTGCCGGATTGTTCAATAAGAATCATTAAAGGCGTTTGGCCTTTTACGTTAAGCTGGTCCACCGTCGCGCCGGAAAGCAGGAGCATTGTTACAATTTCTTTATTGCCGGTAAGCGCCGCGTCTGAAAGCACCGGGTTGCCTTTTGAATCTGTTTGGTTGGGATCGGCTTTTGTTACGTCTATAAGAAGCGTTATGATATCCTTTTTCCTCGCCTTTATGGCGTTTTCCAGCGGAGGAAGAGAATCGGAAACATCAATATTGTTTTTGACCGCGTACTCTATAAGGGCTTTGGTTGTGGTGGCGTCGTTTCTTTCCACGGCTTCGGCGAGATAATTTTGCTCCGCCGCAAAGATATTCGCGTGATTGCTGTTTTCAAGCAGCATGGGCAAAGCTTTTATATTGTAGCTTGCCAAAGCCGCTTCCACGGGGAGCTGCCCTTTTATGCTGGGTTTGTTGAAATTTGCTCCTCTTTCCTGCAAGAGCTGCAAAACGTGTATGCCGTTATCCTTGTTTGTCGCGGCCAAGTAAGCCATTGTAAGATCGTCGGTGGTTCTTTTTATATTTTTGTAAAGAAATTTGTTTTTTGAGATGCTCTCGCGGAAAGCCAAAAGGTTTTCCATTTCCTGAAGGCCCAAATAAGAATCGGGGTTTATATGGTTTTCGTCAATTTGTTTTTTGATGAAGGCCAAATCGCCTCTTAAAGCGGCGTTGATAAGGTCCGCCTGTAATTTGGCGTCCGGCAGTTTATATTCGGGCAGCTGGCATTTGCATTCGGGATAATCCGTCCTTACTTCCCAGCTTTTGCAAGTGTTTGTACATACTTTGGGTGCTTCTTCCGCCGCTTTTTTGGCTTCTTTTTTACCGCATGCGCTTAAAAAAGCCAGCGCGCAGATTAACGTAAAATACTTATAAAATTTATCTTTGCGAAACATTTTTATTTTTCCCCTTATTGAATATATATATGTTTATTCTATCAAAAAAAGCGGTTTGCGGGGGCCGTTTGACTAAAATTTATAAATTAAGTATGATAAAAAAACGCGGAGAGCCTGAAAAACCACCGTAAAACCACGGTTTTTTTAAAGAGGCTTTATGATAAAAATATCTCCGCATTTTTCTTTTGAGGAACTTGTCTTTACTTCTTTCCATGATTTTAAAGCTTTAAACAGCCTTGAGGGCGAAAAACGCCTGCCGGAACTTACCGCTTTAAGTTTTTATCTGCTTGAACCCGTCAGGCGGATTTTAAATTCCCCGCTTAAAATAACCAGCGCGTACAGATGCCGGGCTTTAAACTCTTTTGTCGGCGGGAGCGCGTCTTCCCAGCATTTGAAAGGCGAAGCGGCGGATTTTATTCCCCTAAACGTCGGTTTGGACGAGGCTTTCGCTAAAATCAAAAATTGCACGGATTTGCATTTCGGCCAGCTTATATCTGAGCCGGGCTGGCTTCATATTTCTTTGGGAACTCCGTTTAGAGATTTAAAAAAGTGCGGGCAGGCTTTTATAAAATGAAGAATCTTCTTTTGTTTGCGCTGGCTCTTTTAAGCCTTTTTTTGTTTGTTTCTTTAAATTGCGAGCGGAAAGCCTTAAAAAGAGCTTCCGACGCAAATAATGTTTTGGAGGCGGATTTAAAAAGAACTCTAACGCTTAAAAACCGCATTTTGACTTATAAAGCCCGCCTTCCCGAAAAAACGGAGTCTTCGGCCCGCGCCGATTCTTCCGTCGAGGCCGCGGAAAGCAAATCCTTCTATATTCCGCCGGAAGGCTCTTTTACATACCGGGAGTTTATAGACGGAGAAGATAAACTTGACGTAAAGAATTACGGTTTTGTTTTAAGATTTTACGCCGGGGGCGTTTATTCCCCCAGTGCCGGATTTTCCCCTTTGACCGGGGCCCGTTTGTTTTACTTTGGCAGATGGGGCGCGGGTGCGGCTTACTCCTTAAAAAACGGTTTTTTGATTTCCGCGGAAAGAAGGCTGGATGATATTCTTCCTTTTAAAAATACCGCGCTGTTTTTGGGGATAAATAAAAATACGGCCGCTTTGGGAACGGTCGTATTTTTATAAATGCAAGGAGTTTTTTATCCATCAGCTTAAAAGGATTCTCATGCAGGATGTGCATTCGTAATTTTTTGCGTAATCAAGCGCGGTGTGCTGCTGTTTATCTTTGATTTCGTCATTTGCGCCGGAATCTATCAGGAACCTCATTATATTGGCTTTGTGTTCCTGCGCGCTTATCATAAGCGGCGTCGCGCCTTCTTTCTTTGTGGGATAGTTTACGTCCCCGCCGTATTCCAAAAGCACTTCTATTATGTTTTCCGCGGGATAGGGCGCGGAGGCGGTGTAATTTTCCCCGGTTACGGCGCGGTGTATGGGGGCGTAGCCTTTGTCGTCATATATTTCTATTGAAGCGCCTTGCTCTATCAGCATTCTGAGCATATTTTCGCTTCCGTTTGATATCGCCATAAACACGGGCGTAAATTCCGTGTTGCGTTCCGGCGAGTCTACCGGTGCGCCCCTGTTTATCAGGGCCAAGGCTTTGGGAAGGTCGTCAAAATATACGGCGTCCATAAGCTCGGAAAACAGCTCGTCCTTGCTCATTTTCCGTTTTCTGTACTGATTATCAAAATCTATAAACTGTTTTTGATGTTTTTCGTTCGAAAAGTATTTCCTTTTGTCCTCTTTAGGCGCGGCCGCCGCTTTTTTGCCGGCTGGAGCCGCTCCGCCGGTTATGTCCACATAGTTGTGCTGTGCGCTGCCGTCGATGAACAGTTCCTCTATATTATTGTTCTTTTCGTCGGATGAACCGCTGAAAGTATAATTATATTGCGGTTTTTCCTCCTCTCCGGGTTGGGATTGCTGCTCTGTTTGCCCTTCCTCAGGCGCGGCCTCGGTTTGGCCCTCCGCGGTTTCTTTTGAAGAAATTTGCGTATTTATCAAGTCATCCACCGCCGCTGATCTTTCCCCCCCGCTTTTTATAAGCGTATTCCAAAATCCCCAAAGCACCCCAACGGCGCAAAGGGCAATTACAATTTTAAGTATGGTTCGCATTTTACCCCCTGAAAGACATTAAAAAGCTTTCTTAACTATTTTAAGAATAACTGTCCTAAAAATCAATAGCGGGGCTTTTGGGCCTCATTGAAGGAACGCTCTTATTAAGCTAAAATATATATTGAGATTTTAAGACGAGGAAACACTAATGTACAGAAACACGAATTTATGCAAAATAGTGGCCACTCTCGGACGCATTGACGGACGCGAGGACCTTATAGAAAAACTTTATCTTGCCGGCGCGACGGTGTTTAGAATGAATTTGAGCCATGCACCCGTTGAAGAACACGCCAAAAAAATAAAAATAATCCGCGATATTGAAAAAAAATACGGCTGCGCTTTGGGCGTAATTTTTGATTTACAGGGCCCCAAGCTGCGCGTAGGTGTTTTTGAAAACGACGCCGTAACTTTAAAAGACGGGCAGACTTTTATTTTGGATTTAAACGAAAAACCCGGCGACGAACGCCGCGTAAATCTGCCTCATAAAGAAATTTTTGAAGCCGTCAGGCCCGGCAATATCCTGCTTTTTAACGACGGTTTGATCCGCGTGGAAGTAACCGCCGTAGAGCCCGGCAAAATAACCACTAAGGTTATTAACGGCGGCATACTTTCCAATCATAAAGGCGTTAACGTGCCCGATGTGTCTTTGCCGATTTCCGCTTTGACCGAAAAGGATATGGAACATATCCGCCAGGCGGCGGATTTGGACGTAGACTGGTTTGCGCTTTCCTTCGTACAAAAGCCGGAAGACGTTGTTTTTGCCAGGCAGCTTATTAAATCGAAAGCGGGCATAATTTCCAAAATAGAAAAACCTTCGGCCATTGACCATTTGGATAAAATAATCGAATATTCTGATGTTATTATGGTGGCGCGCGGCGATTTGGGCGTTGAGCTCAGCCCGGAAAAGGTACCCGTAATGCAAAGGCGCATAGTGGCCAAATGCCGCGAAGCCGGAAAGCCGGTTATAGTGGCGACGCAGATGCTGGAATCCATGGTTAACAACGTAAACCCGACCAGGGCGGAAGCTTCCGACGTAGCCACGGCCGTTTATGAAGGGGCGGACGCCGTCATGCTTTCGGCGGAAACGGCCAGCGGTCTTCACCCGGTGGAAGCCGTCAGCACCATGTGCCGCATTATAAAAACGATTGAATCCGAACCGATGTTCAAAGACAATATGCGCGCAAATACCGCCAGCTTGGGCGATGACAGCACTTCCGCTTCAGCTATCACTAAGGCGGCAAGCGTAGTCGCCAATTTAATCGCGACGAGCGACTTTATAATCAACTTTACCGATTCCGGCGCGACGACTTTAAGAACCGCCCGTCAGCGGCCTTGTCTGCCGATACTTTCGCTTACGCCTCATGTTGATGTCGCCAGAAAGATGTCCGTGGTTTGTGCTGTTACGGCAATGCGCGTTAACGACTTAAAACATTTCGAGGATATTGAACGCGAAGCGCGCGCCTCGGCCGAAAAATTGAATTTCGGCGAAAAGGGCGCGCAAGTGGTGGTTACGGCCGGCATACCTTTCGGTTCGCGCGGCGATACAAACCTGCTTTACGTTATTACTTTATAATAGTGTCGTGCGTATGGTTTTAAGCGGCGGCGGGGCTTTTGGCTCCGCCGCTTTTGATTTTTATTCCTCTTCTTAATATTAGGCCCAAAGTCCTATTTTTAATTAGGCCTTTAAACACTTGAGAAAAACTTCCCCCTCTGTTAAAATATAAATAGAACTCTCTTATTTTATTATTTATACGCGGGTGATGATTATGACCAAGAAAGCAACTGAATTTACTATGAAGATTGTTTGTTTGGCATTAAGTGCGGTCATGTGTTTTGAATGCACCGCACCGGCTTACGCTCAGGCGGAAAAGCGCGGAGGCGGCGCGCGGATTTCCGGCGATATGAAAATTATTAGTTTCGGCGACGGCTGGCGGAAGATTGACAATAAATTAAATCA
>NZ_CALGEO010000041.1:0-4257 GCF_937881865.1 Candidatus Proelusimicrobium excrementi | reverse complement strand
AGTATTTTAAAGCGGTGGAAAAATCCAGAGCTACTGAAGCCTTGTCAGTTCTTGGCACTATTGCTGCCGCTGAAGAGAGATATCGTTTAGCCAGCTCAGATAATACTTATACAGCTGACTTCTCACAGTTTGATGTGTCTTTTACTGATGAGACAACAGGGGAAGATGCTACTGGTGCTTCTTATAAAACTAAGAATTTTGAGATAGCATTAACAGCTACACCTGTTGAAACGGCACATGTTACTGCTACAAGAGGTTCTGGACAAGCTAGTGCTGGCGAATCTGGTGCATATACTATCACGAGAAATTTTAGAGATGGCAAGGTGACTTGTTCAGATCCAGGTACTACTGGTATTTGCGCTTCATTAGGTTTACCGACCGGTAGTTAGTCGTAATGTTGACAGCTTTGGTACTATACATATAGTACCCTCCTAAGGGGAGCCTTAACGGGTTCCCCTTTTTTATTTTTACATAGAAAAGGGCCGGCTTTTAAAGGCCGGCCCCGAGCAAATTTAAATACTCTATTTTATTTTATAGTGTTTGGCTATAATATCCCAAGCTTCTTCGGCCGTTTCAACCACATGGAATTGATCTTCCTTGGAGATAACGCCGTATTCCGCAACTTTGTGGATATTAAAAATTCCGTTCCAAAATTCTTTGCCCACAAGTATTACGGGGATTTTGCTCTTTTTGCCGGTTTGAACGAGCGTCAGTATTTCAAACATTTCGTCAAAAGTGCCGTATCCTCCGGGGAAGACTACCACCGCTCTGGAGCGCATTACAAGGTGCATTTTGCGTATGGCGAAATAATGGAACAGGAACGCCAGCCCCTTGGTAATATATTTGTTGGGGAACTGCTCCATCGGCAGGGTTATGTTAAAGCCTATGCTTTTGCCGCCGCTTTCATAAGCGCCGCGGTTGGCCGCTTCCATAATGCCGGGGCCGCCGCCGGTAACTACGGCAAATCTGTTTTTGCCTTTTTTAATTACCAATTCGCCAAACTTTCTTGCGCAGTCGTAATATTTGGCCAGCTTAAGCAAACCTTCCGCTTCTTTAAGGCGATGTTTCAAAGCCGGTTTGGAAGGACTTTGCTTAATTTGTTTTTTTATGTCCGCTATGCGTTTTAAAGATTCTTTTTCGGGGCGTATCCTTGCACTGCCGAAGCAAACCACGCCTTCTTTTATGCCGGCTTGATGCAAGATTACTTCCGGTTTTAAAAGCTCAAGCTGCAGCCTGACGGAGCGCGCAGCATCGCTTTTTAAAAACGCTGTGTCTTCATAAGCTTTTATATAGGAATTAAACGGCTGTTTTTTTTCTTTGGTCATAATTTCTCCATATACGCTCGCCGCTTATTTAAACTTTTTTGCGGCAGCTTTAGCTATTTCTTGCGCCGAGAGGCCGATATCTTCATAAAGTTCGGCCTGCTTGCCGTGCTCTACAAAATTGTCTTTGACGCCGAGGCGCAGCAAATCCGCCTTAAGACCGTTGTCCGCCAAGGCTTCGGCTATAGCGGATCCGAATCCGCCCGCCAAAACATTATCTTCCACCGATACCAAATTAGGCGATATTTTTACCGCTTCTTTTATTATTTTAACGTCTAAAGGCTTGGCAAAGCGCATATTTATAACGCCTGCGTTTATGCCCTGTTCTTTTAAGATTTCCGCGGCTTTAAGCGCCGGATATACGCGGTTGCCTATTGCGAGTATGGTTAAATCTTTGCCCTTTTTCATCCAGTGGCCTTTGCCGATTGGGAGAACTTTCATCTCTTTATCCATGGCGATGCCTTCCGCGCTCCCTCTGGGGTAGCGCAGGATAAAGGGTTTGTTTGCGTCAAAAGCGGTTTTAAGCAAATGCTGAAGTTCGTTTTCGTCGGCCGGTGCGGCTATGATAAGGTTAGGTATGTTTCTGAACAAACTCAAATCAAAAACGCCGTGGTGCGTCGGGCCGTCTTCGCCTACGAGCCCGGCTCTGTCCAGAGCGAAAACGACCGGCAGATTTTGCAGGCAGATATCCTGCTGTATTTGGTCATAGCATCTTTGCGAGAAAGATGAATATAAAGCTACAATCGGCTTAATGCCCTGCGTGGCCAAACCGGCGGCGAAAGTGGCCGCGTGCTCTTCGGCTATGCCGACGTCATAATATCTGTCGGGGTGGGCGTCGCGGAAAGCGTTTAAGCCCGTTCCTTCCGGCATGGCGGCGGTAATGGCCGTTATGTTTTTATCTTCCTTGGCAAGTTTCAGCAATGCGTCGGAAAATGCTTTTGTGTAAGTGATTTTATCCGATTTGCCGATAGTTTCTCCTGTTTCCGCGTCAAAAATACCCAAGCCGTGATATTTGGTGGGTTTTTCTTCTGCGGGGGGATACCCCTTTCCTTTTTTGGTTACTACGTGCAAAATCACGGGGCCGGGTATGTCTTTTATTTTGGAAAGGACGTCCGTCATTTCGGCGATGTCATTGCCGTTGACCGGGCCGTAGTATCTAAAACCAAGTTCCGCAAACAATGCGCCGGAAAATAAAATGGATCTGGCCCTGTAAGCCAGTTTAAGCGCATTGTTGCCTATTTCAAAATTGCTCATGAATTTTGTGGCTTCCGTTTCAGCCGCGGCGACGTATTTTGCCGTGAGAAGCTTTGTCAGGAAGCTTCCCAGCGCGCCTACCCTTTTGGAAATGAACATTTGGTTGTCGTTTAAAACCACAAGCATATTAGGCTTAAGCTGGCCCGCGTTCTGCAGGGCTTCATAAGCCAATCCGCCCGTCATACAACCGTCGGAAACTACTGCCACGACTTTATGATTCTCCTTTTTTTGGTCGCGCGCCATGGCCATGCCCAAAGCGGCGGAAAGCGCGGTTGAAGCGTGCCCCGCGCCGAAAGTGTCGTAAGGGGATTCGTAAATCTTCAAAAATCCGCTCAGCCCGCCTTTTTTGCGTATCGTGTTAAATTTGGAGAGCCTGCCCGTAAGAATTTTATGGGCGTAAGCTTGGTGGCCGGTATCAAAAACGATTTTGTCTTCCGGTGTATTGAAAACATAGTGCAAAGCCGTAATAAGTTCCACCGCGCCCAGGCTTGAACCCAAGTGTCCGCCGGTTTTGCTTATCGTGCTGATTATCGTATGGCGGATCTCATCGCACAGCTGAGGCAAAAGCGCCGCGTCCATAAGGCGGAGCTGTTCCGGTGATTTTATAGAATCAAGGATTTTCATTTGCAATTCTCCTAGTAGGACCTGCCGACGATAAATTCAGCCATATCGTATAAAGGTTTGAGTTTGTCTTTCTTGGCGGTCTTAAGCGCGTTAAGGGCGTTTTGAGCGTCTTTCAAAGCTTTAAGCGCGGCTTTTTTGCTTTCTTCCAAACCGTAAAGGGTTACATAAGTAAGCTTTTTATTTTGCGCGTCGCTGTTGGATTTGCCGAGCTGCTTCTTTGTGGCGGTTACGTCCAAAATATCGTCAACCACTTGGAAAGCGAAGCCTATCGCGCCGGCGTATTTGCGCATATTTTTAAGATCGGACGCTTCCGCGCCGGCCAAAATCGCGCCCATTTCCACTGCGGCGGTTATCAAAGCGCCGGTTTTATTTTTATGAATATAAGTCAGCAAAGCCGGGGCGGAAACTTCCTTAGCCTCGCCGGGCAATAAAAAGTATTTGGGGCTTTTGCCTTTAAAATATTTTGAAGCGGTCAGCAGGCTGGCGCGTTTGCTTTTGCCTTCCAGTATGCCTTCTGCGTATACGTCGGCCACCTGTCCGCCTATCATGCCGCTTACTCCGCCGTAATAAGCCAAAGCGTAAGCCGCTTTTGCCGCTTTTTCATAACCGACGGTTTTAACTTCGCCGTTTTTAAGGACGGTCTGAAAAGCGTAAGTTAAAAGAGCATCGCCCGCCAGCAAAGCCAAATCTTCCCCGAAAACTTTATGATTGGTGGGTTTGCCTCTTCTTAAATCGTCATTGTCCATGGAGGGCAAATCGTCATGGATAAGAGAATAGGTGTGGAGCATTTCCACCGCGCTTGCCGCCGGTATCGCGTCCGCCGGTTTTAAACCGAAAGCTTCCGCCGCGGCCATTACAAGAATAGGCCTTACGCGTTTGCCGCCTGCGTTTAGCGAATAAGCCATGGCGTCGACGATAATCTGCGGTGCGTTCTTGATTTGTTTAAGATGTTTTTTAAGGCCGCGTTCGGCGAGCCCGGCCCTGTCTGCTAGATACTTCTTAAATTGTTTCATTGCTGGCTCCTATGATATATCATAAATATATTTGTCATAATCAG
>NZ_CALGEO010000040.1:0-3186 GCF_937881865.1 Candidatus Proelusimicrobium excrementi | reverse complement strand
TTGGGACAGATGAGAGCATCGGCGCGCAGTTCACGCACCTGATCTACGTTGACAGGTTTATCTCCCTCCCCGGTGATGGTAATCACATCGGGATGAATGTTGGCAAAGACTTTTTTACAGCGGCCATGACGATGGAGAATTCTTTTGCCAGGCGGCATTTAAAGGGTGGTTTAGACAGAATCTATCAACATCTTCATTTCATCCCTATGAATGGGTTTGGCATCAAATTGCTTCAAATTATCACCACCCAAAGATGGAAAAGATATCTGAAAGAAATTATCTTTGGGGATGCTGAACCCACTGTTACGCTCGGTGGGTTGGAGCACGATGTGTATGAAAATGGTGAGTACTGCTATTCCCATTTGGATGGAGATCTTTGCAGATTGATTTCCTTCCGCCGAACCTTGCGGAAATGGCCGGACACCCTAAACTCAAATTGCCGGTGCCGCCCGGTTTCACAATCACTACGGAAGTTTGCACCTACTATTGGAACAATAAAAGGACTTATCCCAAAACTTTAAAAGCGGAAGTCGAAACCAATCTTAAAAAAGTTGAAAAGGAAACGGGCAAAGTGTTCGGCTCTGTAAACAATCCTTTGTTGGTTTCGGTACGCTCCGGCGCAAGAAGTTCCATGCCCGGTATGATGGAAACGATTTTAAACGTCGGTCTTACTTTAAAAACCATTCCCGGTATGATTAAAATGACTGGCGACGAGCGCTTCGTCTACGACGCTTACCGCCGCTTGATTATGATGTACTCCGACGTCGTAATGGAAAAAGCCGCCGGCATAGAACCCAAAGACGATAAAGGCATACGCAAAATCTTAGACGAAAAACTTTGCGACGTCAAAGCCGCCAAAGGTTATAAATCCGATACGGAACTTACCGCCCAGGAACTTAAAGCCTTGTGCGAAAATTTCAAAAAGACCGTAAAGAAAGTGCTCGGCTCCGACTTCCCCGACGACCCGATGCAGCAGCTTTGGGGTGCGATAGGCGCGGTATTCGCTTCCTGGAACGGGAAAAGAGCCGTCGCTTACAGAAATATTGAAAAAATCCCGCATGATTGGGGTACTGCCGTAAACGTTCAGTCAATGGTATTCGGCAATATGGGCAACAGCAGCGCTACCGGCGTGGCTTTTACCAGAAACCCCGGCAACGGCGACAGCCACTTTTACGGGGAGTATCTCGTCAATGCGCAAGGCGAAGACGTCGTAGCCGGTATCAGGACCCCGTGCCCGATTAACGAATGGTCAACCTCCGGCCACGGCAATGACAGCGAATCTTTAAAGAAAGTCATGCCCAAAGCTTATAAAGAACTCGACGCCATTCAAAAACGTCTTGAAAAGCATTACAAAGACATGCTTGATATTGAATTTACGATTGAAAACGGCAGACTTTGGCTTTTGCAGTGCCGCGTAGGCAAACGCAACGGCATCGCCGCCGTACAAATAGCTTTGGATATGCTTAAAGAAAAGCTTATTAATAAAGTTGAGGCCGTTTTGCGCGTATCGCCGGCCCAGCTTGACGAGCTTTTGCACCCGATAGTGGATCCTAAAGCCGAAGCTTCCGCCAAAGCGATAGCCAAAGGTCTTCCGGCCGGCCCGGGCGGAGCCTGCGGTTTTATAGTTTTTGATTCCGCCGCCGCCATTGAAGCCAAAAAAGCTGGCAAGGAATGTATTATAGTCCGCGAAGAAACCAACCCCGAAGACGTAGAGGGTATGCGCGCGGCTCAAGCCATTTTGACGGCCCGCGGCGGGATGACTTCCCACGCCGCTTTGGTCGCCCGCGGCTGGGGCAAATGCTGCATAGTGGGCTGCAGCGAAATCACGGTCGACACCGCCAAACGCATTATGACGGTAAACGGCAAACAATATAAAGAAGGCGATTATCTGACGCTTAACGGCACCAGAGGCTATGTTTACGAAGGCAAGCTCTCCATGCTTGACGCAGGGGAGAAAAACGCCAATTTGATAAACTTCCTTAAAGTTTGCGACGCCGTAAAACGCCTTAAAGTCCGCGCCAACGCCGATACGGCGGCCGACGCCGAAAAAGCAAAAGCTTTCGGCGCGCAGGGTATAGGTTTGTTCCGCATTGAGCATATGTTCTACGGGGCCAACTCCGAAAAGCCGCTTTTCGCCTTAAGGAAAATGATACTTTCCGGCTCCACCGAAGAAAGGGTAAAAGCTTTAAAAGAAATCTTCCCTTTCATGAAGAAAGATATTAAAGCCGCTCTTAAAGCTATGGCGGGCTTCCCTGTAACAATCCGCCTTATGGATCCGCCTTTGCATGAGTTTATTCCTCACAGCAAAGACGCGGTAGAAGCTATTTGCAAAGCTTTGAAGATTACGCCCGAACAGTTTGAAAAACGCGCAGAAGCCCTCAAGGAAAGCAACCCTATGATGGGCCACCGCGGTATACGCTTGGGCGTAACTTATCCGGAAATTACGGAAATGCAGGCCAGAGCCATATTTGAAGCCGCGGCCGAACTTATAAAAGAAGGCTTAAAGATTACGCCGGAAATTATGATACCGGTCGTCTGCGACGAAAAAGAAATCGTCAATCAGAAGCCTATTATTGAGAAAGTTCATAAAGAAGTCTGCGCGAAAGCCGGCAAGAAAATCGCTTACACCGTCGGTACGATGATTGAAATCCCGCGTGCGGCGATAACCTCGGCCGATATAGCGCAAGTTGCCGATTTCTATTCTTTCGGCACCAATGACCTTACCCAAATGACTTTCGGCTTCTCCCGCGACGATATCGGCGCTTTCGTCCCCGATTATATCAAAAAGGGCATTTTAAAGAATGACCCCTTCCAGATACTCGATCAGACGGGCGTCGGATTCTTAATCCGCCATGCCGTAAAAGCCGGCAGAGGCGTTAAGAAAAACCTTAAGATAGGTATCTGCGGCGAACACGGCGGGGAACCTTCCAGCGTGGAATTCTGTCACCGCGAAGGCTTTGACTATGTTTCCTGCTCTCCGTTCCGCGTGCCAATAGCCAGATTGGCGGCGGCTCAGGCCAGCGCTAAGGAAATGAAGAAGTAATATTCTTAAGGCAAGTTTAAGCCCCCGGCTCAGGCCGGGGGTTTTGTTTTTTATGGTATTTTTACTAGTGTTAAGTTGCGTGCTCGCGTGATTTTTAACTCGCGGGCCGCCGGGTTATCCCGGCTAGCAGGCTTCCGCATTTG
>NZ_CALGEO010000039.1:0-19486 GCF_937881865.1 Candidatus Proelusimicrobium excrementi | reverse complement strand
TTACGGGTATGACGGGCTCCGGCAAATCTTCCACTTTGGCCGCCATGATAGACCATATCAACAAAACTCGCTCATGCCATATTATTACCGTGGAAGACCCTGTAGAATTTGTCCACAGCGATCAGCGCGGCATAGTAAGCCAGCTTTCTTTGGGCACCGATACGCTTTCTTACTCTTCGGCTTTAAGATACGCCATGAGGCAGGACCCAAACGTAATCATGCTCGGCGAAATGAGGGACGCGGAAGTTATCCGCAGCGCTATAGCCGCGGCGGAAATGGGGCAGCTTGTGCTTTCTACTCTTCACACGGTTAACGCCGTGCAGACGATAGCAAGAGTGATAGAATCTTTCCCGCCGGAATATCAGGGGCAGGTTCGCTTTCAGCTGGCGGATTTGCTTAGGGGCGTTATATCCCAGAGGCTTTTGCCTAAAATCGGCGGAGGATTGGTCCCCGCGGTTGAAATTATGCTTCCCACCGCTCAAATTAAAAAGAATATCGTGGAAAACAAAGTGGCCGACATACAAAAAGCCATTGCCGCCGGCGAGTATTACGGCATGCAGACTTTTGACGAAGCTCTTATACGCCTGCATAAAGAAGGCAAATGCAAGCTGGAAGACATTTTGGACTTTTCCACCAACCCGGACGGCATTTTGCTTGCTTTAAGGGGCCTTAACAATATATGACGGACGCAAAAAAAGCTTTAATGACCATAGCCATAGACGGCACTGCCGGCGTGGGGAAATCCTCCGTCGGCAAAGCCGTGGCTTTAAAATACGGTTTGAGTTTTTTGAGCACCGGCCAAATGTACCGTTGCTTGGGCTGGAAGGCGCTCAGCTCCGGGATTGATATGGACGACGCCGAAGCGGTAACCCGCGCGGCGAAAAACATAGTTTGGGGCTTTGAAAGACAGCCCGACAGCAGCCTTAAAGTTCTTATAGACGGGCAATATTTGGGCGACAAATTGCAGCTGGAAGAAGTCGGCCGCGCGGCCAGCAAAACTTCCGCCATACCCGAAGCCCGGTCCGTCATAATGCAAAAACAGATTGATTTGGGCAAAAAAGGCGGGATAGTTATGGAAGGACGCGATATCGGCACCGTAATCTGCCCCGACGCGCCTGTAAAAATCTATTTGACCGCCGCCCCGGAAGCTCGCGCCGCAAGACGCGTCAAACAGCTTGAGGAGCAGGGGGAAAAGGCAGATTACGAAAATATTTTGGCTTCGATAATCTCCCGCGACGAACGCGACAGCAACCGGGCCGTATCCCCTTTAAAACCGGCGGAGGACGCAATAATTATAGATACTTCCGCCCTTAATTTGGAGCAGGTTATCGACAAAGTTTTGGAGGCCGTGGCGAAAGTATGGTAAGACAAGCTCTTCTTAATTTGATAAAATTTATATTCAGAAGTTACTTTCTGCTCTTTTATAAAGTTAAAGTTACCGGATTGGAGAACATTCCGCAGGAAGGCGGGCTTATTATGGCTTGCAATCATATGTCCAATTTTGATCCGCCGTTCGCTGGCGGCTTCGCCGGTAAAAAAAGGGATTCGATTTACTTCATAAAAAAGGAACTTATGTCCGTGCCGGTCTGCGGATGGCTTTTTAAATACTTCGGGTTTATCCCGGTGGACAGAAAAAAGCCCGGCGGCGACATGGGCGCGATTAAAGCGGCCCTTAAGGTGGTAAAAAAAGGGGAAAGCTTGTTTATCTTCCCGGAAGGCACGCGTTCAAAAACGGGCAAACCGGGCAGAGCCAAGCCGGGCATAGGTTTTATGGTTTATCACAGCGGCGTGCCGGTTTTGCCGATTAAGATAACCAATACGAATAAATTGCCTTTCACAAGGTGTTTAAGCGTAACTTTCGGTAAACCTTTTAAGGTTGAGAAAGATCCGCAAAGAGAAGTAAAAGAGCAGTTTCAGGAATTTGCAGATAAAGTAATGGAAGAAATTAATAAACTTGATTAAAACGGAGGTAACACATTTTACGTCAAGAACGTAAAGTGTCAAGAGCTATATGACCAACCCAGAAGAAATAACAAATATTCAGGCGGCCGATTCAGGCGAAGATATGACGATGGACCAGCTGTTCGCCGAACAGGACGCAATGCAGGAAAAATTAAACAAAAGGGAAATCGTCAATGTAAATGTAGTTCAAATTTCACAGGATAACGTGCTTGTTGATACGGGCGACAAAAAAGAAGGCCTTATTCCTTTGTCCGATTTTGAAGGAAGAGCCGTTCCCGCCGTCGGCAGCGAAATTACCGCAATCCTCGTGCGCAAAGGCACGGATGAAAGACATTCGATTTTATCCCATAAAAAAGCTTTGGAATCTTTGGGCTGGGACATTTGCAAAACCGCTTTTGAAAACAAAGAAAGAATCAAAGGCGTTATCACCGACTGTGTAAAAGGCGGCTATAAAGTGGACGTAAACGGCGTACAGGGGTTTATGCCGCTTTCACTTTCCGAAATACATCCCGCCTATAAACACTATCTTCCCAAAGGCGCGAAAATCAAAGCCGTAATAGCTGAGTTTTCCAAAGAAAAACAGAAACTTATAGTTTCCAGAAAGCAAGTCTTGCAGGAAGACGAAGCCCAGCGCAGAACGCAGGTTTTGAGCGAAGTCAAAGCCGGCGACGTTTTAAGAGTTGTGGTTTCCAAAGTCGGCAAGGATTGCCTGTTCCTGCGCTTCCACGGTATCGAAGGCATTGTAACTTTGGATAACGTAGCCTGGAAAGACGCCGAAACCATTTTGGCCAATTACAGAAGAGGCCAGCGCATTAAAGCCAAATTGCTCTCCATAGACGAAGAAAAAGGCGTAATGAACTTCGGCGTAAAACAGCTTTTCCTCAATCCCGCCGATTTGCTTAAAAAACGCTTTGCTTATATGACGACCGTCAAAGGCGTAATAACCAAAGTTTCCGCGGAAGGCGTGGAAGTCGAACTCGGTAAAAATAAAACCAAAGGTTTTATCTCCGAAAACGAACTCGGAACCGATTTCGCCGGTAAAGAAGGCGACGCCATACAAGCCGTTGTAATCGGCGTGGACGCGCCCAATTTTACGGTAAATCTTTCCGTAAGACGCTTTGACCAAGTCCAGAACAGGAAAGTGGTCGCCCAGTATTTAAAACAGGCTCCGCGACCTACTTTAGGCCAGCTTTTGCAGGATTCTTTTGAAACCTCCGAAGATTCCGAAAGCAAATAAGCTTAAGAGTTTGGAAGGGGATATCCTTAGGGGTATCCCCTTTTTTTGTATCTAGAAAACCACCGGCTAGGCCGGTGTTTCAGTAAGGTTCTACCGTTCCGCAAGACAAAAAACTCCTTTTGTATAATAAATTGCCTGTGCTAGCAGGCAATTAAACACAAGGAGGGCATTGTTTCCAGTTATATTCCCGACGCTTCTATTTACGCCGGGGCGGGTATCGGGGGTTTAAAAAAGAAATATATATCCGATTAAAATTGTATAATCTTAGAATAAATTAGCCGTAGGGGGATTTTATGTACGCAGGTTTTTGGAGAAGGTTTTTCGCTTTTCTTATAGACGCTTTTATTGTATTTGTGATATACATATTGGCGTTTGTCGGGCTTATTTTCGCTTTTATGAAGGGCGGTTCGGATTATATGCGGAATATGTATTTCCTTGCATTTTATTTGTTTACTTTCGCATTAAATATTTTGTATTGGACTTTGTTTGAATGTTCCTCCTGGCAGGCCACTCCGGGCAAAAAAGCGCTTGGCATAAAGGTTACGGATATGGACGGCAATAAACTTAATTTCGCCCAGTCTTTAGGAAGGAATTTAGGCAAAATAGTTTCCAATTTTACGTTTTATATCGGCTATGTCATGGCCGGCTTTACGGTAAGGCGTCAAGCTCTGCATGACAAAATGGCCGGCTGCCTTGTAATTGACAAAAACGCCAATCCCGCCCTTTTGCAGCCTTTGCCGAAGGCCTCGCTTTTTATGATTATTGTTTCCATAACGGCGGTTTTGCTTCCTTTGTTTTTGCTTGTTTTGGTCGTTTTGGCGGCTATTCTAATCCCTTCCTTTATGATGCTTGGTTCCCGCATTGAAGCTTCAAAAGCTCTGGCGGATATGGCTTCTGTAAGGGAAATGCAGCGGTATTACAAGAGCGAAAAAGGCGTTTACGCTTCTTCCATGGAAGAACTTTTGGATTTTAAGGCGGAATCCGCCCTCCCCGATTTCGGGCCTATTTTGAAAAATAATGCCGATTTTACTTATACTTTTTTACCTTTCGGCGTATCCGGCAAATATAATCAGTCGCCGGGGTATACGCTTACGTCCTGCTATGATTCTGATATAGAATGCGCGGACGTCGAACTGACTCAGTTTAAAAAATTAAAAATTGCGGCGCCGCAAGAGTGCTGCATAAAGGAGAATTAAAAATGTACGCAGGTTTTTGGAGAAGGTTTGCAGCACTGATTATCGATAATGTTCTGCTTAACGTGCTGACGTCTGTCGTTATGGCAGTCGTCGGATATGATTTTACCGGCCGGACTCAGCCCGATATCGCAAGGCTTTTTCTTGCCTTATGCGCCCTTATGGTGATATACTTCCTATATTGGCCTTTATTTGAAAGTTCGCCTATGCAGGCTACGCCCGGCAAAATGGCTTTGGGCATAAAGGTTACCGATCTTTACGGGGGAAGAGTCGGCTTTTTTAAAGCTTTGGGCCGCAATTTGGGCAAAATCATTTCAGGCATGACTCTTAATATAGGCTATGTAATGGCCGGATTTACCGTCAGAAAGCAGGCCCTGCATGATAAAATGGCCGATTGCCTTGTAATTGATAAAAACGCCTCTGCGGAAGATTTGGTTCCTCTTGCTCCGTCCAAACCTTGGTTTATTTGTTTGGTTATTTTGGCTACGCTTGCGCCTTATATAATCATCTTTTTAACCAGCGCGGCTTTAATAGGCTTTGCCATGAAGACTTATGCGCCTTCAGCCGGCTCGGAGCTATCTTACAGCGCTGAAAGCTCCAAACAGAACAGGGATTATACGGCTTCATCCGATGCAGAGAAGTTCTCTTCCGGTTCTTCCAATAACAATGCAGACTATCAAAGCAACAATGAGGCGGTTGCCACCTTCAGATATACTAACGCTATACTTAGGCTTATATCTCATTTCCAAAATGTTTACGCCGAACAAAACGGCGGAGTTTACGCCGAGAGCTTTGCTCAGTTGGAAGAGAAAATAGAAGGCTTCCCTAAAGGAACCGGCACCGCCGGCCGGTTTAAAATCGAGCTTGGCAAAACTTATGTCACCGCCGAACGCGAAGCCCACGGAACAACTCCGTATTATATAATTACCAAATGCTATGAGAAAAAGGACATTTGTCTTTATTCCGAAGATTTAAACTTTGCGGCGGAAGCTTCGGATAAGTTTCGGTATGCCGAACCGGGCCTATGCTGCTTGGACTGATTATATATAAAATAAACGGGAGTTTTCCGCAAAACCGAAATTAATTTGGCAGCAGGAAGTATCGCTTTAAGGGGAGAAAAGTCAAAGGCTTTTCTCCCTTTATAGTTTTACGATGAGAATCCTACCGGCACAGTTTTAACTTGTGTAAAGTTGCATTTTAACTCGGTCTGAGTTGCATTCTCACGGCTATCAATTTTCCATATTTGGGTAAATTTAAGTTTTTTCTTCGCTTAAATACCGCGGCGTCTTTGCCGCCATCGTTCTAGGTATTCTGCGCTTAGAATAAAACTTAAATTTCCCTCAAATCTGAAAAATCACGCCGGTTATATTATCGCACGGTTTTAGTCTTCATAGCTAGTATTTCTTCCAAATCTTAAAAACTTATCATTATCGTATAACATTGTTTTAAAACTAACATCTTCCTTATATTCCAATATATAAACTTATCCGGTCGCAAAATAATTCCATAACTTTTGACCTATTTACCTTTTAATATTCTTTTTTGCCATTGCTTTGCCGTGTAGTACGTCGGAGCGTTTTGAAAAATCATAAAACAGTTGACTTGTTTTTTTTTTTGATAAATTTTTCCAATATTGCAGGCACGCAAATTTGTAATTGGCTTGTTTTGCTTAAGGTTAGTTGCAGCCTGTTTAAAATGCTAAGGAGGTTAGTTTGAATGTCTAAAAAAATAAGTGTAAAATTGGCGATTCTCGCGCTGTTTTTACTTTCTGCCGCGCCCTTAATCGCTGTCGTCAACCTTGAACTTTGCACTAAAGGGCAAGTTCAATATCAGCCTAAAGGGGATTGTGAAACTTCAAGCAGAACTTGCTGTGAAGGCGGCATTTGGAGCAAATGGGGCGGCGACTGTAAAGATCTTACGTGGACTTGGAACTGCCGCCAAGTTCCGAAGAGTTATTGCACCGGTACCGGCGAGCTCCTTTTAAGTACCGTTTCGGGATCTATTTCGGGGCAGACCTGCACCACTTACGGCAAGGAGGGATTTTCCAGCGGAACCACTGACGGAAATCCCGCTTTGGCCAGCGGTGCAAATACCGCTTGCTATCAGTGTAAGTGCGGAGGAATCCCGACAGATCCGGCATGCAACTGCAGCGGCTTAAGCGTCGGCACCTGCCAAGCCATTATTAACGGTATGGCTTATGTGGGGCAAAGGAAATGCCTTGCCGGATGTTTATGGGACGACTGTTATTCAGTAGAAAGCCCTGAAGGGGAATACTGCGGTTTAACCCCGGGCAAAACTTACGGCTGTACTCCGGCGGCTTATCCGGAACACGGCGGTTATCAGGTTTGTGAAAGTTCATATACGGATCCGGGGCAGCTGCAAATAAGCTCCTGCAAAGCCTGCGGGGAAAATGCCTGCCTGGCCAGAATCGGCGGAGAGGGGCTCTCAAACTCGGGTTCATATCATTGCGTAAACAAACCGACTGGCGGATCTGATACGAAAGGGAAATATACCTGTACGGCTGCCAAATGCAGCGGCATGGGGATTTCTTCCAATCCGTGGAGCTGCACCGCAAAAACTTATACTTCTTGCAACAGCGGATATACTTTAAACGGAGGAGCGTGTATCTCCGACGAAGGCGGCGGTACCTTAAAACCGATTAATCCGGGTGAATTGATACCGAAATTATAAAATTTGCGGATGAATTCCGCTCTCTCAACTAACCGCCCCGGTTTGCTGTAAGCAAGCCGGGGTTTTCTTTATACAATAAAAATCTCCGGGCCGAACCCGGAGATTGGTTATTTTTACTAACCGCCCCTACTTTAAAAGTATAAAACGCTTTTTTCAAAAATCAATTTGTTTTATCTGTGTTTTTGCTTGCATTTCTTCTGTTTTTAAGGATTTTTGCCGCTATATGGGCGTAAGACTCTCAAAAAAAAGGTTTTTTGGCTCAAACTTGCGTTATACGGGTTTTTTATTTGTTGTGGAGGTCTGAGTATCTAAAAACGCTTAAAAACGGAGCTGATTTGCCGGGATATTCTTTATTTACAATCTTTTAACAGTCTGCTTTTGCTTAAAGTTCTGTTTCGGATAAAGTTTAGGCTCATGAGTTTGTTTTGTTGCGTTTTTGATAAAGCCTTGTTGTTTTTTAGTTTTATAGCTATTAAATCAAATTATTTTGTTTAGTGTTCAATGTGCCGGTATAGTTGAATTGGATACGTATAAAATCAATTTAAGTTCATGCTTTATTAAGTTGGTGTTTTTAAGGGATAAATGATTCTTCCTAATAATGCTCTATGTTGCTTAGGCGATATAATAACCAATATAAGGTTTTCTTAACAAGAATAAAGAGTATACGTTAAAGTAAAAACTGGGAATAAAAATATTAGGGGGAAAATTCATATTCTTATTTTTTAACATTAATAAAAACGGGGCATTTCTGTGTATTTTTAACGAAATTGTTGTGCTATTGCTTAGTTTAGGAATTAATATAATTCTATAACTGCTAAAAAATGTATTTTTCTATAAAATTTAGCGGAAACATAGCCTATATAGGGGAATATTGTAAGGACTTTTGCTGTAAAAAAAGAAAATATCTGTAAAGTGTGATTGATTGATTATAGAATTAATATAATTCTACAACTAGATAAAAATATAAATATTTATTTAAATTTCATTTGTAGAATTGTATTAATTCTATAAATAATGGATAAGTGGGTAAAATTTATCAAGTTGTAGAATTAAAAAATATCTATAATTAAAATATGTAATAAAAAATATTATAAAAAATTTAAATTTGTAGTTATGGAGATTATATAATGCTATATATCTAGTGTATTATGGAATTAAATAATATCTATAATTAAAATAAAAAATAAAATCATGTGTTTTTGCATATTTAAGAATTAAAATGATTCTATAAATTTAAGGATAAAAATGTAAAATAAGCATAAAAATATTCGCATAGTTATCAATATTTAGAACTATTTTAATTCCACAACTATAATATTTATATATATTTAAGTAAGCGGATGAGATAGTTTTTATACTTTTGCAGCGGAATATTATGGATATTAATAACTTATAGCTGAAAAAGTGAATATAATCCGATACCCCAAGCATATTCTTTTTAGGAGGAAGTGCCGCTGCTATGCCAAAATGCGGCAGGTTAAAGAGGAATTTCTTAAAGTTTTATGTGTATCAAGACAAATACTCAAAAACATTAAAAAGAAAATAAAAATAAATGGGATTGGCAGCTTGGAGGGGTTAGTCTTCAAAGTTTTCTGTGAGTATAAGCTCGTAATGGCGGCAAAAATCCGCTATTTGCGCCGACATGGAAAGCTTTTCTTTCTCGCCGACGTCTATTAAGTACACCGTATAATTATACCACTGCGTTATTGCGCTGCGTATTAACATAATATCCGCCAATGCGAACCAAATCAGTTTTATATAGTTTGACTGCCACGAAGGTGAGAGAAATGCGGATAAAAGTATTAATGTAAGCGCGGCGGCGGATGCGATAAGCCCGTATTTATGGGCCAAACGTTCCGTCAAAGGCTGCCTGCGGAAAGATTCTTTATATACCACCATACCCCAAATTTCCTTTTTAAGCAGGCAGAAACCCTCTATTTCGTGGTGAAAATAGCGTGCGGAATTTATTTGTATATAATCGCCGCCAAATTTTACGTGAGCTCCGCTTATGCCGCGCTTAATAAACAGGCATCCGGCGTATTCCATACATAATAATAAGGGGAGCGCATACAAAAACGCATATATATTGTGTAAATTTTGAATACTGCCTTTTAAGGAGAGATAAATAATCAATACCGGCACAAACGCGGCGATAGCCCCGCACAAGATATATTTTAAACGTATCAACGGGGAGTAATAAAAAACGATTTCGCCGTGCTTATTTGTCTTCATGTTTCAATTCTAGCATTTTACCTGGGCCTTATTGGTAAATTGCCCAATATATTGTGTTTTTTCGTGCCGGATAGGCGTAAGCTCCCTTTAGCAGTTTAAATGGTTTAGGGGTGAAAATATTGAGTGTAAAGAAGAAATAGATAATTTATTTGTCTTTTATCAAAAATGGTATAGGACAAACAACAACGGCAGCAGGCGATAATAGAGAAAGGAATAAAACGGCAAAACATACCATTGCCGCTTTACCTAGTAAAGAAGATTTTTCCCATTGGTTCTGAAAAAACTTAAATATCGCTTTCATATTAATATTTTAAGGTATTTTTTAATATATTTAAAGGACTAAAGTATGGTAAGAATGGCAATTAATCATTCTTACAGGGAGAAATCAGACTTAGCAACCAACGGCAAATAAAAAACAAACCTATAATAAAAAACACTTTGCCCAAGAAAGAGGACTTTTCCCATTCTTGTTGCAATTCTTGATCCACTTGTTTTAATAAGTGTTTCATAAATAGATTATATAGTATTTATTATCATTTTGAAATAATTGTAAATGTATAAGCATGACTAACTGCAATGCAACTAAATTGCCGTTTTATGATTATTAAAACATAAACATAGCCATGTTTCTTACATTACCGCGACGGTAAAGATAACGGCTTAAAAATGCCTTTTTTATTTGATACAATACTTCCAGCCTGTTTTTTTAGGCTTATTACGGCTAAGATATTTATTAATAAATTTATTATTGCAAGAGGGGCAATATGAGCATAAAAGTATTGGAAGGGGACATAACTCTTTTAAAGGTGGACGCAATAGTCAACGCGGCCAATACAAGCCTTTTAGGCGGGGGCGGCGTCGACGGTGCAATCCATAAAGCGGCGGGCCCGCGTCTGCTTGAAAAATGCAAAACGCTTGGCGGATGCAAAACCGGCGAGGCCAAAATTACCCGCGGTTATGATTTGCCGGCGGCTTTTATCATTCACACCGTCGGGCCGATGTGGCACGGCGGGGAAAACGGGGAAGAAGCCCTGCTTAAAAAATGCTATGAAAACAGCCTTAAACTTGCCGTTGAAAACGGGCTTAAGAGCATAGCCTTCCCGTGCATATCCACGGGGGCGTATCACTTCCCGGCGGAAAAGGCGGCTAAGACTGCTTTTACCGCCGCAAGGGAATTTCTGAAAGATAATCCCGATTTTAACGTTTACTTTGTGTGTTTTAACGGTGCGGACTATAAGCTCTACAAAAAACTTGAAGCGGAAATTTAGCCATGCTTAAAAGCTTCGCCGCCGTTACGGACGAGAATAGCCGCATATTGGTTGTCGGCACCATGCCCGGCGAGGCTAGTTTGAAAGCGGGGGAATATTACGCCTATAAATATAATCATTTTTGGCCGATAATATTCAGCTTGTTTAACGGCGGCGAAGCTTTAACTTTCTACGAAGACAAACTTACCCTGCTGCTGAGTGCGCGCATAGGGCTTTGGGACAGCCTAAGAAACTGCCGCCGGCGCGGCAGCCTTGATAAAGACATAACGGAAGAAAAACCAAATAATTTCAAATTGTTGTTTAAGAAGCGGCCCGGCATAAAGAGGGTTGTTTTCAACGGGCAGGCGGCCAAACGTTTTTTTGCCGCGCACAACCGGCTTGAAGACGGGCGGGAATATTTATTGATGCCGTCTACCAGCCCGGCGAACGCTTCTAAAAGTTTTGAGGAAAAACTTGCCCTTTGGCGCGCCGCGCTTACTTTAAGGGAGTATTAACCTTTTTACCTGCAAGCTCAACAGGCGTTTAGGCAATTTAAAAACCCCCGGCTTTATGGGCCGGGGGTTTTGTCTTTAAAGCTTCTAATTTATATATTCGCCGTTGACTATGCTTCTTGCGGCGGTGTCTATCGGGGTTACGGTCTTTTCGTCCAAGTCCACCTCGTATGCCCCGCATGATATCGGGAAGTCCTTCATCGTGGAGGCCGTCTTGCCCAGTTTCCCGTTGACTTTGCAGGTTACTTTGTATATCGGCGTACCTGTTTTGACCGTGGTCCAGTCGCGGTCATTGGACATCAGCACAAGGCCCTGCGCTCTCTTGGCTTTGTCTATCGCCAAAATATAGGAATCTATTTCTTTATTGTAGAACCTTTTAACCAGTAATACGGCCTGGCGTCTTTCGTAGGCCAGCTTTTTCTGCAAAAGTTCCTGCCTTTCGGCTTCGTCCAAATCGCCGTAAGAGGCTTTCGCTTCCGCCTGTTCTTTTCCGGCCGTTTTTTCTTCCGCCGCTTGGGCCGCTCTGACTTTATTGGCCTGAGCTATTTGCTCTTTGGCTTTTGCTTCGGCTTGAGCGTTGGCGTCGGCGTCGTTTTTCTGCTTGGTGAACAAATATGAACCTTTGTGTATATCGGTGTCTTCATATTGTTTCGGCGTTTGAGTGCCGAAATCCAAATCAAAGAATTGTTCCGGCTTGGTTACTTGGTCGTAATCCAGCTGCACCAAACCGTCCGATTTAAGCACGCCTTTTTGATCCGCTTTGCCGTGTATGGTTTTTAAGAAAGGGGAGTATCTTATCCTTATGGTAAGTATTTCCGGCTCGTATTTTTTTGCCGTGCCGTTTTGTACCAGTTCTTCGGCAAAGCCCTCGTTCAAATCCATTTGAACCAATTTATTTTCGCTGTACCAGCAGCAGCGCGTAATGCAGGCTTTATCGGTGTCGATGCGGTTTTCCGCTTCTTCCGGGTTAAAGCGCAGATTAAGCTTATAGCATACGTCTGCGGTGGAACCGTCCAAATCGGATTTGGACGAAACAATGGTTATCCATTGTTTTGTGGAATCTCCGTCCGTGGTGCTCATCCCCACGCAGCCGCAAATTAAGAGCGGCATTATAATAACAGGTAAAATTTTCTTCATAATTTGATTATATCCTATTTTTAAATAAATAAGCTAACTTATAATAGCATATTATTTAAGACTTTTTGCTAATTATAATATAATATATACATATACGGAAGATTTTGAAGAATTTTTTAAGGAGGGAAAAATGAGATATTTAGTAATAGCCGCTGCGGCTTTATTTATTATGGGGGGGTGTTCTTCTTCCTCTAAAAAGGATGATTCCGCCGCTTATCAAAACCAGGTAAACGCTGAAAACAACGCGCAGGAAAGCGTTATCCTCGATCAGGAATTTGATTTGCTCGTCGCGCCGGAATATGATTATGAAACCGAAGTTCCTTACGCGGAGCAGATAAAAAACGTTCCCGCCAAAAAACAGCAGGCTGTGAAAAGCGCCAAAAAACCTGCGGCGATAAAGAAGTAATATGTCAGATTTGGAAGCGGCGCGCATTGAATCGGAAGCGCAAAGGCTTTTTAAAAAGCTTGGCGTAATGACCGATTTTAAAACCGGCGGCAAGTACTCTTTGGAACATTGCCGTTCAATCGCGCCGCTTACTTTAAAAATCAACGATTTAAAACGGGAAAAAGACGCCGTAATCTTGGCGCACTATTATTGTACGCCGGATATAGTTTACGGCGTTGCGGATTTTAAGGGCGATTCTTACGCTTTGGCCAAGAAAGCCGCCCAAACCGGGCAAAAGAACATTATTTTTTGCGGCGTCTATTTTATGGCGCAGACCGCAAAAATAGTCAACCCGGATAAGAATGTATTTTTGCCGCCTGTAACGGCGGGATGTTCTTTGGCGGACGGCATAGACGCGGAAGAAGCCGCAAAGCTTAAAGCCGGGTACCCTCAGGCCGCGCTGGTATGTTACATAAACAGCACGGCGGAAGTTAAGGCTTTTTGCGACGTTTGCGTAACGTCCTCCAACGTTTACGACATAGTTTCGGCTTTGCCGAACAAACAAATAGTTTTTGTGCCGGATTTGTTCATGGCGGAAAATATCCGCGCGGAACTTAAACGCCGCGGGATTGAAAAAGAGGTTCTTTCCTTCGGGAGCACCTGCTGCGTGCATGATAAGTACACAGTGCGTGATATAGAAGAAATTAAGTCCGCTCACCCCAACGCCAAAATAATAAGCCACCCCGAATGCCCGCGCTCCGTCTGCGAGATGAGCGATTACTGCGGCAGTACGGCGGGGATGCTTTCCTATGTAAAAGGGAGCGACGCGGAAGAATTTGCGGTTTTCAGCGAAGACGGCATAGTGAACAGTTTGGAGCTTGAAAATCCTTCCAAAACATTTTATCCCGTAAGCAGAACCTGCGCCCAAATGAAGCGCAATACTCTTAATAATGTTTTGGGCGTTTTGGAAAACTTGGATAAAGCGCCGCGCGTGGAAGTTTCGCGCGATATCGCGCTTAAGGCGAAAATATCCATAGACAATATGTTTAAAATGGCAGGTAAATAATGATAGATAAAATAATAGAATTGGCCGTGGAAGAAGATTTCGGTTTGGGCGATATAACCACCGATAATATTTTCAGCGAAACCGATACGGCCAAAGCGGATTTTATAGCCAAGGACGAAATGGTCGTCTGCGGCGGTAATATAGCCAAAGCCGTGTTTAATTACGTCGATCCTTCGATAAAATTTAAAATGCTTAAGAAGGAAGGCGAGTATGTAAAAAAGGGGACCAAACTGGCGGAAGTTTCCGGCCCTGCCCTTACATTGCTTAAAGGCGAAAGGCCCGCGCTCAACTTTATGCAGAGGATGAGCGGCATTGCCACTATGGCCTACAATTTAAATAAAATAGCCAAAAAGTACAAAGTTATGCTTGTCGACACCAGGAAGTCCCTGCCCGGTATGCGTAAATTTGATAAATACGCCGTTCGCACGGGCGGAGCCAAAAATCATAGGATGTCGCTTTCCGACAGCGTTATGATAAAGGATAACCATATAGCCGCCTGCGGAAGCATAACAAAAGCGGTAAACCTCATAAAAAGCAAAATAGGGCACACCCCTAAGATAGAGGTTGAAGTCAAGAATTTAAAAGAAGTTGCCGAAGCTCTAAAAGCCGGTGCTGATATAATAATGTTGGATAATATGCCTATTGCGGAAATACTTAAAGCCAAAGAACTTATAAACGGCAAAGCCGTGATTGAAGTTTCCGGCGGGGTCAATAAGGATAATTTGGAAGACTATTGCAAAACCGGCGTTGACGTAATATCAATGGGCGCGCTTACGCACTCAATTCCGGCAAAAGATATAAGCATGCTTGTATCGGAAATAAAGAAATAAGGAGCGGTAAATGAAAGATTTTTCACATTTGTTATCTGAGGTTAACAAAAGGGTTACGGCCTCGGTCATAAGGGAACTGTTAAAAGTAATCGGTATGCCGGGGATGATTTCTTTTGCGGGCGGGCTTCCTACGCCGGAAATGTTCCCCGCGGAAGAAATAGGGAAAATAGCCAAACAGGTTATTACTTCCAACCCGAACAAAGCTTTGCAGTACGGCTGTACCGAAGGTGCGGCAAGCTTCAAAGAGGAACTTATAAAACTTCTTAAAAAGGATGAGAATATTGATGTTTCTCAGGACGAAATGTTGGTTGTGTCGGCTTCCCAGCAGGGGCTTGATATAGTAAGCAAAGCCTTTGTTGATCCCGGCGACGCGGTTATAGTAGCCAAACCTACGTATTTGGGCGCATTGCAGGCTTTTGAAACTTACGGCGCGGACATGATAGGCGTTGAAAGCGACGGCTGCGGCATTATAGCCGAATCTCTTGAAGAAAAACTTGAGGATTTAAAAAATGCCGGCAGACAGTGCAAATTTATATATATAGTGCCGGATTTCCAAAACCCCACGGGTACGACAATCCCCGAGGAAAGGCGCGTAAAAATACTTGGGCTCGCAAAAAAATACGGCACAATTATTTTGGAAGATTCTCCGTACAGAAAAGTGCGCTTTAGAGGCGAACACCAAAAAACGTTTTATGCCCTTGATAAAGGGGAGGGGAATGTCATTACAATGTTTACTTTTTCCAAGATTTTGGCTCCCGGCCTCAGATTGGGCTATATAATAGGCGATAAGGAAATTATAAGGAAGTTCGTCATATTAAAACAAGCTTTGGACTTATGCACTTCCCCCGCCTGCCAAGCCATTGCGGAAGAATATTTAAAACGCGGAAACATTGAAAAGCATATAGCGGAAATGGCTAAACTGTACGGCAAAAAACGCGACGTAATGATAACCGCCCTCAGGAAGTATATGCCTAAGGGCGTCAGCTGGACGGAGCCGGAAGGCGGATTGTTTTTATGGGTTGTCATGCCGGAAAATATTAATTCCGAAAAGATGTTTGAAACAGCCATAAAAAATAACGTGGCCTATGTAATGGGCTCGGCTTTTTATCCCGACGGAAGCGGCAAGAATACAATGCGTTTGAACTTTTCCTACTCAAGTTTTGAGGAAATAGACGAAGGCATAAAGCGGTTGGCCAAGGCTATAACGGAGTATGGGAAGTAGTGATTTTGCCCCCCTGCAAAGGGGGGTATTTGTTTTATCTCGGGCTATGTTACGTGCTCACAGCTAGCAAACTTCCGTATTTGGCCTGATTTTGTTTGACTCGTGCTAAGTTTTACGCTCACAGCTAGCAATTTTCTATTTTTGAGTATATTTTGATTTTTTACTCACTTGGATACCTCGCTCACTTTGTTCGCGTAGCTAGGTTAAGCAAAGCCTTATAATACGCCTTGCGTTGGGCTTAAAAAACTGACAATGCAAGGCATAAAAAACGAAGTAAGGCAAACGCCTTACAAGTTTTTTTAACGAAGCAGAGGCGTTTTTTAAGCCCAACCCTGCGGGCCGCGCCGCTTTTTGAGAGTATTTATATTTTTTTCGCTCCGGCTGTGTATAACAGCCGTTCACGAAAAGAAGTATAAATACACTTTAAAAAATCAGAGCGGCGCAAGGTGCAGTATAAGGTTTTGCTTAACCTTAATAGCGCGTTCGTAATAAAATCAAAATCTATCTCAAAACTAAAAAATCACGCTGCTTGCACCCTCGCATAGTTTTAACTCGGGCTAAGTTAAGTTCTCACGGCTGGCAGTTTTCCATATTTGGGTAAATTGAGGTCCTTTCCTCGCGTGTCGCTAAATTCTTATGGCTAGCACTTTGCCGCTTTTGGGCGAATTTTAATTTTTTTTCCTCAGTCGGATACGCGGGGCTCCGCCCACTCTAGGTATACCTTCTTCGTCAAAAATTAAAATTCGCTCCAAAATCAACAAACCACGCTGCTTTTATACTCTCACGCTGAAAGTTTTTTTACTCTTTCAACCTTGTTAATTTATTCCTAGCTCTTATAATTATTTCTCTTTTCTTAAAAATTTCTTCTTTATATTCCAAATATATAAACTTATTCGGTCGCAAAATGGTTCCATAACTTTTTTGCCATTGTTTTTACCGTGTCGTACGTCGGGGTGTTTTGTTAAAATCATAAAACAGTTGACTGTTTTTTTTTTGATAAATTTTCCTCATAAATCGGCCCGCTAAATATAAGACATCTTTGTTCCCGCTCAGGTTGGTTTAAACGGGCCTTTTAATATTAAAGGAGGGAAAAAAGATGTCAAAAAATAAAACGGTTAGAAGTGTATTTTTTGCAATATTTTGTCTTTTGACCTGCGCGGGTTTTAGCCGTGCAGAAAGCGGTTCTTCAAAAGGTCAGGTACAGTATAAAGCTAACGGCGGATGCGGAACATCTGAAAGGACCTGCTGCCCTTGGGAATGTGAGTCCGGCTATCATAAACCGCGCAATTATACCGGGAAATTAATCAGCAAAACCGAAAGAGGTTGCAAATATTCAGTCAGTGACGCAGAAGATTACTTTTATGGCAAATATTCCCCTGCACTTTGGAGGAATAACAGAGCTAAATGCAACTTCTTAAATGAGGCGTATAGCGGTTCATATTCTTATGATCTTGCTTGTACAAAAGCTTTGGAGAATGATTCTTCTTCCTCTGCTCAAACAATTGCCTGTCCGCATGTTTATTATTATGAAAATTGCACTATTGACGGAAATAACGTGCAGCTTGATTATGAATGGGCCGAGATGAATTATTCTTGCAGTCCCGGAGAATATAGAGATATATGCGTAAGGGATTGACCTCAACTAACCGCCCTGGTTTGCCCCAAGCGAACCGGGGTTTTCCTTAAATAATTGCCCTGGGATTTGATTTAAAAATATATAAAAAACCCCGGCTTGCAAGGGCCGGGGCAATGAATACTTGGGAACACCCTATTATTTGTTTATTAAATTATAAATGGCTTTAATCGCCGCGTCGGAATAATATTTGGCGTTTTCGTCTTTGGCGCGGTTTGATATCTTCCCCAGCGGCGCAATTAATTTTTTTATGCGCTGTTCTTCCAAAGAGGGGTTTTGGTAATAAGGCGTTTTACTTTGCAGGATTTCCGCGGCGGAAAGGGCAACCCTTGCGGCATTGGCCTGTTCGTTTGCGTTGGAGCTTTGCAGGGATTTTTCTATTTCGTCAAAGTGCTCGCTTCCTAAAAGTGCGTAAGTCATAACGGCGGCTGCCGTGCCGGGCGTTTCCGGGTTGGCGCGCAAAGCTTTTTTAAGTGCGGCGGAAACCATGTCGTAATTGGCGGCCAAAGCCGTAGCTGCGGCGGAAATCGTCTGAGCGTCGCTATATGGCAATGTGAGCAAAGCTTCCAGCAATTTCTTATCTTGGACGTCGCCTATCCACTCCGCGGCGGAAACGCGCGTTATTTCCTTCTCGCTTTTTACGGCTGATTTTAAAGCGGAATTTAACTCCCTGCTTTTAAGGCCGGTGTTTTCAAAAGCTCTTAAAGCAAAAGTTTTGTCAAAACCATACACGGTTATTATACCGTTTATGAATCTGCTTTTCGTTTCAGGGATAATCAATGCGTAAGCGGCGGAAGCGTAAGCCTGAAGCACGGGGTCTTCCGCGCTCAAAGCCGGCGTCAAAAACGGAGTATAGCCGCCGTCTACGGCCCCGGCCGAAGCCAAAATTATAACGGCCAATGTTTTTTTGTAATCTTCCTGATTGGCGGAAGAAAGCACATTGTAAACGGCTTTTTTATAAGGGCCGAGGTCTTCCGGCACGGAAATCAAAGCCGAAGCCGAGGCGAAAGCGGTTGGCGCGTCTTTGGCGTTTTTGAATATCAGCATCGTTTCCGGCATTACCGTTGAGAGATTGTTGGATTTTTTTAATATAGGCAGAGCTTCCTGCGCATAAGGCGCGCCGTCCCCGCTTAGGAAGTTTTTAAGACAGTTTGTGATTTGCTCGTTTTCTTCAGCGGGGGAGAGGGATTTTTCATAAGTAAATCTTTGATTGTCGGAAGCAAAACAACCTTCCGGCGTTTTGACGGCGGCGTTAAGCCGCGTTACAAGGGCTAAGGCAGATAAAAGGTATATATATTTTTTCATAAGATAATTCTAGCATAATATAGGGGAAAGATTCGCTTCAGCTTTGCGCTTTTTCCGGCCCGCGCTTTTAGGCTTTTGCTTTATTCGGCGTAAAAAAACCGCGGTATTTAGCCGCGGCGTTTCCCGACTTCAAAATTTTTATATTCTTGCGCTTAGGCAAGCGGCCAGCTTTTCCAAATCAGCCCGTCTTCCCCCGTGGGAAACCGCACTCCTTCCGTAAAAGGCGTCGCGTCCGTTTTCGCTGGTGGCTACAAGCTTGGCGTTGCCTAAAACAAGCATAAACTTTAAGGTTTGTTTCATAATTTAATATCCATACTCGGTATTTTATAATTATATGCTTCTTTTTTGGTTTTGCCTAGGGCCATAAGTCCTATTTTTTTGATAATTAAATACCTATATCCGCATAGGCCTCTGAGTTGTTTTTTGTTAAAATGAGTATATGTCAGAAAGGAGGACTCCGAAAGATGAAGAAGTTATCAGCCTTAAAAATTATAATTGTTTTATTAACATTAACTGCGATTACTTTTTCCGCCTGTGATACTTATAAACCAAATATAACTATGCTTGAAGCCGTTAATGCGGGTAACAAAAAAGCAGTAAAATACTATCTTAAACAAGGGGAAATGGTCAACCAAAAGGACGAAGATGGAACCCCTCTGATTGCTTTAGCAAGTAAACAAGGGTCGCTCCCCGTAGTAAAACTCTTGATTAAAGCCGGAGCAGAGGTAAATGCCAAAAGTAAAGATGGCTTTACCGCTTTAATGTTTGCAAGCGGAACTGGACACACAGAGGTAGTAACGGCACTCATCTCCGCCGGAGCAGATGTAAATGCAA
>NZ_CALGEO010000038.1:0-2893 GCF_937881865.1 Candidatus Proelusimicrobium excrementi | reverse complement strand
TGTTAAGTAGTAGCTTCCTAGTATCATATCTTGAGAGGGTACTGTAACTGCTTTACCATCTTGTGGTTTAAGTAGGTTGTTTGATGCAAGCATCAAGAATTTTGCTTCAGATTGTGCTTCTGGTGATAGTGGTACGTGTACCGCCATTTGGTCACCGTCGAAGTCAGCGTTGAAAGCGGCGCAGGTTAAAGGATGAAGCTGTATGGCTTTACCTTCGATAAGCACCGGTTCAAAAGCCTGAATACCCAATCTGTGAAGCGTAGGAGCGCGGTTTAAAAGCACCGGGTGATTTTTGGTTACTTTTTCCAAAATATCCCAAATTTCCGGGCGGACGCGTTCAAGCATCTTCTTGGCGGCTTTAAGGGTAATGCCGTCCTTTTTCATAAGTTCGCCTATGATAAAAGGTTTGAAAAGCTCCAAAGCCATAAGCTTCGGCAAACCGCACTGATGCAATTTAAGGTTCGGACCTACGATGATTACGGAACGGCCGGAATAGTCGACGCGTTTACCCAAAAGGTTTTGGCGGAAACGTCCGTGTTTACCTTTGATAACGTCGGAAAGGGATTTAAGCGGCCTGCCGCCCGCACCCAAAAACACCTTGCCGCGCGCGCCGTTTTCAATCAAAGCGTCAACGGCTTCCTGCAAGAGGCGTTTTTCATTATAAATCATTACTTCCGGCGCCCTTAAGGATTCAATGTGTTTTAAGCGGTTGTTTCTGTTGATGATTCTTCTGTATAAATCGTTCAAGTCCGAAGCCGCAAATCTGCCGCCGTCGAGCGGAACCAAAGGCCTCAAATCCGGCGGAATTACCGGCAGGACGGACATAATCATCCACTCCGGCCTGTTGCCGCTTTCTTTAAATTCTTCCATCGTTTTTATGCGGCGGATTAATTTGCTTCTTTCAAGTTCGCTCTGCGTTTCTTTAAGTTCCAAGTGCAAAGCGGGGATTTCTTTGTCAAAATCAATGCCGGCCAAAAGTTCTTTTATGGCGGGCGCGCCGATGCCTACTTTAAGGCGTGCGCCGTGTTTCTTTCTGGCTTCGCGGACTTGGCCGTCGGTCAAAAGATCGCCTTTTTTGAAGTCGGTCCTGCCGGTTACGGAGTCAATCGTATCTTCCAGCACGACATAGCTGGCATAGTATACGATACGCTCCAAATCGGAGGTTTTCATATCCAAAAGGATACCGATTCTGGAAGGAGTCTTCCTTAAAAACCAAACATGCGCGACAGGAACGGCAAGCTCGATATGGCCCATTCTTTCGCGGCGGACTTTGGCTTCGGTTATTTCGACGCCACAGCGGTCGCAGCACATACCTTTGAATTTTACCCAGCGGTATTTTCCGCAGGAGCATTCATAGTCCTTCGTAGGGCCGAAAATGCGCTCGCAGAACAAGCCGTCCCGTTCCGGTTTTAAAGTCCTGTAATTGATAGTTTCCGGTTTTTTAACCTCGCCGCTCGACCAGGATAAAATCTGCTCGGGGCTGGCAATACCTAACTTGATAGCGTCGAAATCAAAAAAGTTGAGTTCGCCTAATTTCTTTGTTTTTTTTGTGTTATTATTTGATACATCAAACATTTTATCTCTCCACTATTTAGCTGCTGCTTCTTCTTTTTTGGCGTCTTCGGTTTTTTGCTCTTCTTCCGTATGTTCTTTAAGCAATTCCACGCTTACGCCCAATGCCTGAAGTTCTTTTACAAGCACTTTAAACGATTCCGGAACGCCCGGTTGGCTGGGCAGCTCGCCTTTTACTATGGATTCGTACATTTTGGTTCTGCCGACGAAATCGTCCGATTTGACGGTTAAAAATTCCTGCAAGGTGTAAGTGGCGCCGTAGCCTTCAATGGCCCAGACTTCCATTTCACCGAATCTCTGTCCGCCGAACTGAGCTTTACCGCCCAAAGGCTGCCTAGTTATCAAGCTGTAAGGACCGGTTGACCTTGAGTGAACCTTATCTTCAACCAAGTGAATAAGCTTCATGATATACATATAACCGATAGTTACTTTTTCGGCAAAAGGCTCGCCGGTTCTGCCGTCGTAAAGAGTAATGCGGCAGTAATCGTCGGGGAGATATTTCTCCGGTACGCCTTTGGCTCTTAAAGCGTCTTTGGCTTTGCGGACCTGTTCTTTTACTTCTTCTTCGGTCGGGCCGTCAAATACCGGCGTAGCGGTATTGATGTTTAAGTGATGAGCCGCCCAGCCTAACATCGTTTCAAAAAGCTGGCCGACGTTCATCCTTGACGGAATACCCAACGGGGACAAAACTACGTCAAGCGGAGTGCCGTCCGGCAGGAAAGGCATATCTTCTTCCGGCAGGATTCTGGCTACAACGCCTTTGTTACCGTGGCGTCCGGAAAGTTTATCGCCCACCTGTACTTTGCGTTTGGAGGCTATGAAAACTTTTACCGACTTGTTTACCGTAACCGGCAATTCGTCGCCTTTGGAGGAGAAGTCTTTTTCCCTTTCATAATGCTCAAGCAAGCGTTTTTCAAGCAGCTTGTAAAGATTGAGCATTGAATCTTCCGCTTTTTTCAAATTGGCGCCTTTTACCGTATTTCTTACATACTCAAGGGCGCGGGCTTTTTGCTCTTTCAAAGTTTCCAAATTATGCTGCATTTCGGCGTCGAGAGCTTTAAGCTTGGCTTTTTCTTCGGCTTTGGATAATTTTTCCTTGCGGACAAAAACCCTTGTGCCGATTACTTTGCCGGTAGTGCCGGGAGGAACCCTCAAGGAAGCGTCGACGACGTCATCGGCTTTCTTGCCGAAGATTACCTTCAAAAGTCTTTCTTCCGGGGTGAGCTGCTGCTCGCCTTTCGGGGTTACTTTACCGACCAAAATATCGCCGGGGCCCACGACCGTTGACGGAATAATTATACCGTCTTCGTCCAAGTGGGAC
>NZ_CALGEO010000037.1:0-3067 GCF_937881865.1 Candidatus Proelusimicrobium excrementi | reverse complement strand
AATGCCGGCGGACGTAAAAGCCAACTGGGCCGAAGAAGCCGACGAATGGGAGCGCACCAAAAATCTTTAGCCCGGCATACCGTAAATCCGAAAAACAAAACCCCGCCGAAATTTACGACGGGGTTTTATATTTTAAATTTTATCAGGTTAATCTTTTTTATTGTTAACCGTTACGATTGTTTCTTCCTTGTCTTTGGCAATCGCGCTGATTTGGTATCCTTCGCGGTTTATGCCTATGCTGAAGCCGCGCCTTCTTAAATTCTTTTGGATATCCCTTTGCAGCTGGACGGGATCGCCGCTGATAAGGGCAAGGCGCATCAAATCGGAAGTATAACGGCCGAAATGTTCTTTATGCACTTCTTCCAAATAGGCCAATTTGTTTAATTGCTCGCGGGCGTTATCCACCAGTTCGCGCTGATAAACGCTGGGCGTAATAAAAAATAAATAGTAAACGTAAAATATAACTCCGCCAATAAGCATGGTGCCCAAAGCGGAAAGCGCAATAAATTCGTTGGGGGATTTTTCCCTTACCGTAATAACCTCGCTGCCGGCGACTAAATCTTCCAGCGCAAGGCGTTTTTTATTGAGCAAAGCTATGCCGAAGCCTATAAACAGCGTAAACAGATTAACAAAGTAAGTAAGCCCCCTCAGCAAAGCTTTGACGAAAGTCAAACCCTCGCCGGTTTTGCGGTCTATAACTTTTATGCCCACTAGGAATTTGCCCAAAGTCTGCCTGCCGCCGCTTGTAAATACGGCGCAGTAAAGAGCAAAAAGAGCATAAAAGAAAATTAAAATTATCCAATAATTGTCTGAAGCTATAATCCCCGTTTTTCTTATCAGAATATAACCCGCAATATAAATAACCGCAAAAAGCCCTAAAATATCTATGGCGAACGCAACGGCCCTTTCAAATATGCCCGCTCTGGGAAACTCCTGTGCCTGAGGCTGATTTTCCTGTTCAGGCTGGGCGTAATATTGGGTCTGGTTAAACATAACGATATCCCCCTGCAAATAAATCTTTCCGTTTATTATTATATATATTTTTTATAGAATATTCTCAAGTAAAAGTTAAAGGAAAAGATTATGAAAACACAAAAAAAGAAATTCAAAATACCGCTGCTCCTGGCCGTGGTGTTTGCTATTATCGCCGGTATAATCGGCGGGTTGTACTTGCCTGACGGGATTGTAAGGCTGTTTATTACTTTTAATTCCCTCTTCAGCGCGTTTCTGGGCTTTATAGTGCCCTTAATTATCTTGGGCCTTATAGCCCCGGGTATTGCGGAACTGGGCTCCAAAGCCGGTAAGCTGTTATTAATAACCGTGGCTTTGGCTTACGCGTTTACGTTATTCTCCGGATTTTTCACTTATTTCGTCTGCAAGGCTTCTTTCCCCTTCGTTTTAGGTTCCATAACCATGACCGAATTTGCCGAGGCCGCTTCGTTAAAGCCGTATTTCACTTTGGATTTACCCCCCATTATGGGCGTGATTTCGGCTTTGGTTTTCGCTTTCATGCTGGGATTGGGTATAGCTTCCTGCGAGGGCAACACCCTTAAAAAAATTATGGAAGAATTTAAGGATATTACCTATAAAACCATTGATAAAGTAATCATACCGCTTCTGCCTTTGTTTATCTGCGGCATTTTTATGGATATTACGGTATCGGGGCAGGTCATCGGGATATTGAGCGTGTTCGTTAAATTGGTGGCGGTTATCTTCTTAATTACGATAGTCATGCTGCTGATACAGTTTATCATAGCTTGGATTGTTTCCGGCGCGAATCCTTTTATTTCCCTTAAAAACATGATGCCGGCTTACGCCACCGCGCTGGGCACGCAGTCATCTGCGGCCACAATACCCGTAACTTTAAGGCAGACCTTAAAAAACGGCGTGGCGGAAAATGTGGCTTCTTTCGTGATTCCTTTGTGCGCTACGATACACCTTTCCGGCAGCACTATGAAAATCGTCGCCTGCTCTTTGGCTATCATGATGATATCCGGTATGCCTTTTGACTTATATATGTACGCCGGTTTTATTATGATGCTGGGCGTTTCAATGGTGGCTGCTCCGGGTGTTCCCGGCGGCGCGATTATGGCGGCTTTGGGCGTGCTGAGCGGTATTTTGGGCTTTGACGAAAAGGCCATAGCCTTAATGATAGCTTTGTATATCGCCATGGACAGCTTCGGTACGGCCTGCAACGTTACCGGCGACGGTGCGATAGCTTTGATAATCAACAAAATCTATAAACCGTAAACGCTATATTTTACGCAGAATATAAGCCCCCGGCAAATCCGGGGGTTTTGTTTTATAAATTATAAACCCCGGCCTTTATAGCCGGGGCTTTTACATATTAAAATCAGCCGTTTGCTTAATTTAATGATGCGGCTTCTTCATTTACGCTTTGCTCCGAACCGCGCATGGCGTCAAGCGTATCCTGCATAAGCTTGTCCAAATCCCAGCCGAGCATTTCCGCACCTTTTTTTATAATGTCGCGCGAACAGCCCGCCGCGAATTTTTTATCTTTAAACTTCTTTTTCAGGCTTGAAAGTTCCATATCCCGCACGCTTTTTGAAGGCCGCATTCTTGCCGCCGCGCCTATAAGGCCGGTAAGTTCGTCTGCGGCAAAGAGAACTTTCTCCATTTGGTGTTTTGGCTCGATATCGCAGCAAAGGCCGTAACCGTGGCTGCAAATCGAATAAATCATATCTTCCCCTGCGCCCGCTTTTTTAAGCAGTTCCGGCGCTTTTTTGCAATGTTCGGAAGGGTACATTTCAAAATCAATATCATGCAAAAGGCCTGTTATTCCCCAATATTCTTCCTCTTCGGCGTAACCGAGATTTTTTGCAAAGCTGCGCATGACGGCTTCAACCGTCAAAGCGTGTAAAATGTGAAAAGGCTCCTTATTATATTCTTTAAGCAAGGCTAAAGCCTGTTCCCTGCCGATTTTGCTTTCCATTGGTATCCTCCTTTTAAAATCTATTCCACCATGCAGTGTTTTATGGTTAAATCTCTGTCGCAAATGCTCTTCCACCCGTTCCAATGTTGTTTCGATTTTTTCATTTGTTCTGGC
>NZ_CALGEO010000036.1:0-4533 GCF_937881865.1 Candidatus Proelusimicrobium excrementi | reverse complement strand
ACAACGACTGGGGCTTTTTGATTAATTACGTCCTGCAGGTGCGGAACTTTGTTTTTCTTTTGATTGCCGCGTCCGTTTCCGCTTTGATTGTTGTTTTGGTTTTAAAGTATTATAAAAGGCATTCTTCTTTTAAGCGTCCGCTTTGGAAGGATATCGTAAAACTTCTGCTTATCGCTGGTTTCGCCGTGCTTTTTATACGCGGTAAAATAGATGGAAAAGCCATAGGCATAGCCGATATTTACGATTACGCCAAAACCCCGGCGCAGGCTTCTTTGGTGGGTAATGCTCCTTTTATAGCTTTCCATATACTAAGGAAAGGTTCGGCTTCTTTGGATAAAAACAATTTCCCGGCGGAAAAAGCCGTGGAAAACGTCAAAGCGCTTCTTTTTAAATCCGGCGAAGAAAGCTTTGACCCGGCCTATCCGCTGATGCGCAGGCCGGCATCCGCGCCAAATCTTAAAAAAATAAATTTTGTAATAGTCCTTTTTGAAGGCTGGATTCCCGACTATATAGACGCAATGAGCGGCGGAAAAACCGGGGCGACGCCCGTCTTTGACGATATTATCAAAAACGGCGTTTTGTTTACAAACGCCTACTCCGTAGGGGCAAGAAGCATTTTGGGGTTTGCGGGGGCCTTCGCTTCGGTGCCGCTTATCCCGGATTTGCCGGTTTTCGGCTACGGCTTGGAACTTACGGAATTTTCCCCCCTTTTCGAGGCTTTTAAAAAAGCCGGTTATTATACTTTTTACGCGCAGACTTCTTTAAGGCATTCTTTCAGGATGTGTTCCTTGGCTTCCTATTTGGGCGCCGAGGAAACGTTCGGCTGGGAAGATATGCCTATGCTGCTTGACTATCTTGAAGAGCCTTTCTACGGATATGATTACGAGGCTTATATGCTTGCGGCCGACAAAATAAAAAAACGCGGTAAAAATAATTTCCTTGCCGCAGTGTTTACCGGGACGACCCACGAGCCTTTCGCCAAAACGCAGGAGCGGTTTTACAAGTTTACAAGCGGCTCTTGGGACGACGAATACAGAAACACTCTTTACTATGCGGACTGGGCTTTGGGCGAATTTTTAAATAAAGCTAAGGAGGACGGCTGGTTTGACGATACGGTGTTTGTTTTCGTTTCGGATCACAGCCTTAAGGAAAAGCGCGATTCCCTTTATGAAAAATTCAATATTCCCTTGGTCTTTTACGCGCCGAAACTCCTAAAACCCGCCAAGATAGATTATGTGGCTTCACAGTTGGATATTGCGCCCACGCTCTATGCTTTGGCCGGTTTAAATTACCCTTATACGGCTTTCGGACGCGACTTGTTTGACGCTTCACACCCGGAAAAACGCGCGGCTTTCGTTTCGGAAGGGATTAATATCGGGCTTATAACCAAAGACGGCGCGATAAGGCATAACCGCGACAAAATACTTTCCGCGGAAGCGAAAAACGATAAATTTGATAAAGCCAAAGCGGAGGAAACTTTACTCTCTTTGGATAAAGCCGCTTTGACTTTAATATCTTCTAACAAATGGTTTAAAAATGGAAAATAGCATTATAATAGCCTTGGACCAAGGCAGTTCTTCTTCTAAAGCGGCGGCAATAACCGCGGGTGGCGTTATTTTGAAAGAAACGCAAAAGCCTGTTCCTTTCAGGGCGGAAGGCAATATTTACGAGTACAGCGCGGAAGATTTGCTTAACACCCAAATTGAAGCTTTGGAGCGGGTGCTTTCCTCCTTAAGAGCCGGCGACAAAATAGCCGCCATTGCCCTTTCCTGCCAGCGTTCGACGATAGTTTTATGGGATAAAAATACCGGCAAACCGCTTTGCCCCGCTTTAAGCTGGGCCGACGGAAGGGCCGCTGAAATAAGCGCGCAAAACCCGCTTTCCCAAGAAGTTGTACACTCCAAAACGGGGCTTTATAAGACGCCGTTTTTTTCCGCGCCCAAAATAGCCTGGTGCCTGCAAAACTATCCTGAGGTAAAGCAGGCTCTTAACAACGGGACGCTCTTGGCCGGGCCCGTCGGCAGTTATATAATTTGGCACATGACGGGCGGCAAGACCTTCGCCTGCGATTACGCCTGCGCCCAGCGCACTTTGCTTTTTAATATAAACACTCTTGATTGGGACGGGGAAATTTTAAAATCTTTCGGAATACCGGCCTCTATTTTGCCCAAGCCTGTTCCTTCCGCCGGTAACTTCGGCGAATATAAAGGCATAAAAATAGCGGCTTTTACCGGCGATCAGCAAGCCGCTGCATTGGCCTGCGGGCTTGACAAACGCGCAAAAGCCTGTATAAATTACGGTACGGGCGCATTTTTCCTTTTAAATATAGGAGAGGAGCCCAAAGGCGTTAAAGGGATTTTAACTTCAATTTCCGCCGTTTCGGAAAAAGATAAGCCGCAGTTCCTTTTAGAAGGGCAGATAAACGCCGCCGGTTCTCTGTTTACCTGGCTTAAAGAAATAGGCGTTGATGCGGAACTTTCCAAGCTGGACGAATATGCTTTAAAAGCGAAAAATCCCGTTTATCTTCTGCCTGCTTTGGGCGGCCTCGGCGCGCCGTACTGGGATTTTTCGGCCGCGCCGGCAATGGCCGGTTTTAAAATAGAAACCAAGCGGGAAGATATCGTATTCGGCGCTTTAAGAAGCCTTTGTTTCTTGATGGCGGATATAGTTTTTTATGTAGCTAAAGCGGGTTTTAACATAGAAGAAATACAATCCGGCGGAGGCTTAAGCCTTAACGATATTTTGCCTCAGACCCAAAGCGACGTGCTGGGAATGCCGATCAGGCAAAGCAAAAGGCTTAATACCACGCTTATAGGTTCGGCACTGCTGGCGGCAAAGCATGAAGGCTTTGACGTATCGGATTGGCTGAAAGAGGAATACAAGGATTTTAAACCAGCTGTTACGCCGATTGAAAGTAAAGAGCTTTACGCCAAATGGCGGGCTTTTTTTGAGTGGGCGGTAAAAGCGCCCCGCCTTTAAATAAAAAGGACGGATTATGAAAAAACTTCACATAATAATAGTTATAGCAGTTTTAATTTCAGCTTTTGCTTTGATTGGTTTCTTTGCCCTGCAAAACAGGGAGGAGCTTGAAGACGCGCCCGGCTTTGATTATATGCCGGCGGCGGCCGCCGCGGCGGACTGATAAAACTGTTTTTTACTAAAACCCCGGCCTCGGCCGGCGGATTTTAGCGGATATCAAACAAAAAACCCCGGCTTAAAAACCGGGGCTTTTTTATTAAAACTTAATTAGTTCTGCGCGATTGCGCTTACCGGGCAGGTACCGGCGCAGGAACCGCAGTCAATGCATTTGCCGGCGTCGATAAATCTTTTATCGTTCTGCTCGGAAATAGCTCCGACGGGGCAGGCGGATTCGCAAGCGCCGCAGTTTACGCAAACGTCAGGATTTACTTTGTAAGCCATATTACTTCTCCTTATAAATTAATATTTTCCTCAATATTATTATACTATTTTAAAGGCGGCAAATGCACGGGGCGGTTTACCGATTCGCCAAGAGAGCCCGCGCCGTAGCCACTTTTGATTTTATCGGTGCCTTAAGCCCGCTTTCCCGCCCCAAATATGCGGCAAAAGCGTTAAAAGCCGATATTTGCCCCCCCTTAAATTCAAGTTCGGCTTCCAGCAGTTTTTTATGCGTTCCGGATTTGATAAGACAGTCGTCAAAAGAAAGCTCCGCTTTAAACTCCGGCGCGTTTATTAAAAAAGTTTTGCGCTTGTTTGCTATTGAAAACAATCTCCCCAGAGAAACCGCTTTTTTGTTTAATTTTGCGGCTTCCGCGCGGAATTTTGTTAAAGCTTCACGGCGGTTTTGCGCGTTCAGCGCAACGGTAATTTCCTTTCTGCGGGCCAGGCCGTTTATTACCTCGGACGCGCTTTTAAGCGTAAGCTCGTAAAAAGTTTTGCCGTCTAAAACTGTTTTTCTCAAACGAAGGGCTGATTTCTCCGCACTCAGCGCTCCGCCCGGAGCGTCGAAATAAGAGTCAAGCAAAACCGGGGCGGAAAAAGCGCAGTCCCAGCCCTGCGCGGCCAAAATATTTTTAAGTTTTTTAAAATCTGAGCGTTTGTTTACGGCCCATTTGTATTCCGTTTCAATGTGTTCCATTATTAAATGATAGCAAAATATAATATACTAGAAAAAAGGAGCTTTATTATGAATAAAAAACGTCAGCCCACCTCCTGCGGTTGTTTTTTATGCGGGAAGGATAATCCTTTGGGCCTTAAAATAGTTTGGTTTAACAATAATGAAAACAACACCGTGGAAGCCGAAGTTGCGGTTTCCGAAAATTACCGTTCTTATCCCGGCGTGGTGCACGGCGGAATAGTGGCCGCGTTGCTTGACGAAACCTCCGGCCGAGCGATAATGCTTAACGGCGATTTTGACAATCTTATGGTAACTTTAAAGTTGGAAGTTGTCTATAAAAAAGTTACACCCACCAATACGCCTTTAAAACTTGTAGGAAGGATTTTAAGGGGCGGTACTTCCAAAGCGATGGTGGAAGCCGAAATTCTGCTGCCTTC
>NZ_CALGEO010000035.1:0-13159 GCF_937881865.1 Candidatus Proelusimicrobium excrementi | reverse complement strand
CACGCGAGGAAAGGACCTCAATTTACCCAAATATGGAAAACTGCCAGCCGTGAGAGCAGAACTTAACACGAGCAAATAAAAGCGGCAAAGTGCTAGCAATGAGGACGTAAGATAGACCGAGTAAAAACTATACGGCCCGACCACCGCCTAAAACCTAACGCCCAAAGAAGCTTCCCCGCCAAAACCATAATTGGCATAGTTCGCCGCCAAGCTCAAATCCATATAAGACGGCAATTTAAAGTTAAGGCCCGCGCTGGCTCTTGGGGTGGTGGTATATTCCCTCTTGCCGATTAAAGAAGAGTCATCGGCGCCTTCAACGGTAAGCTTGGTATAATCTACGCCGCCGCCGATATAAGGCGTAACCACCGGCATTTTAAAGGAAATAACCAAATTTGCGTTATAATGAGTAATCGAAAAATCCCTGTGTACGCCCGACTGAGCCATAACCGTTATCATAGTTTGGAAGCTGTAAAGGCTGTCAACCGGCCTTGTTATACCCCATTTAAGCCCGCCGCCGGCTACTGTAAGGCCGTCCCAGGAAGTGGCGCGGATAAAGCCGTCTATACGGAAAGGAAGGCCGATTTCGCCCTGTATCCAAGGCATATACATAACTTCGCTGTCTTTGCCGAGGGCCGTATTTTCGTCGCTGGGTTTAGGCATTACCGCCCCGCGCGCAGAAAGCAAAAATCCGCCCCAGCCCAATATTCTGCCGGTGCTGTACGTGCCGGACCCCAAAAGCCCGCCCATATCTTTGGTAAAAGCTTCCAAATTTTCGGCCGACACATTCGCGGCAAAATTATCAAATTTATAATCCGACGCACAAACCGGCGCCGCCGATAAAGCGGCAAACAACGCCGCAAAAAGAAGTTTCCTCATCGTCAAATCTCCCAAATTAATTTTCCAGAGCAAGCTGCTGCCCCGGTTTAACGCCGCCTTTAAGATAACCGCCTTTAACTTCCAGCGTATAGCGGGCGTTTAGGTAAAGCGGGCTCATGCGCCAAGGCGGCATATTCTCCCTGACGGCCACGACTTTAAAATCCTTGGATATAAAAACAACGTCTATATCAAACCTCATAAAGAAAGTATGTATCTGCGTGCAGGGATTAAGGATTATTCCCTCCCCGTCTTTAAGATCTTTGCGGCTCAGCAGGCCTACAAGCCGGCCGAAGAAGCTGTCCTTCATTACAAGTTTATCGGCAATCACTTTATTGCCGTTTGATACATTAACGCATTTCATAAAATATCTTTGGCTTTCTTTACGACAAAATCTCTTAAGTTCTTGCGGTAAGCTTTATCCGTGAATTTTAAATCCGCGGGCGCGCTTAACCTATAAGTTTCAACGCCTGAACGCTGATACTTGTTCAGGAAGAAAACCGCCGTAAGCTGAGAATCAAAACTGATTTTGATTATTGCGGAATTCTCCGATATTTTCTTGGAAAATATAATTTTCCACTCGGGTGAGCAGTCCGTCTGTTTTGTCATACAATTCCCCCGGAAACATTTTTTTACTTCAACTTCCAAACCGGACGAAGTAAAAAATAAATTTTTATATCCGCCCAGATCTAAAGGCATCTCAACTTCCCAGCCCTGCCGCCCAGCGGCCATTGATACGTTTTCTACCTTAAATTTACTGCAAAAACCGATTTCGGCGTCGCCGTTTTCGTCAACTTTAAAACTTGAAATTTCCAAGGCGCACGCCGCGGAACAGGCAAACATAAACGCCGCCGCGGCGCGCCAAGGAAAAAACATTTTAGTCGTTCACCCTTTCAACGTAGGTGTCCGTCCTGGTGTCAATGCGGATTTTATCGCCTTCGTTTATAAAAAGCGGCACTTTAATTTCCAGCCCGGATTCCAGAGTGGCCGGCTTAGTCAGGTTGGAAACGGTATCGCCTTTCACGCCCGGCACGGTGGAAGCCACGCGCATATCACCCTTTATCGGCAGTTCCATGGTGAAAAGCTGCCCGTTGATAAACAAGCCGGTGGCGGACATATTATCCGTAAGATAATGCCTCTGATGGCCCATTTTATCGGCCGGAACGGCGATTTGCTCGTAAGTTTCCGCGTCCATAAAATAAATCATGTCCCCTTCAGTGTAAAGATAATTATGGGGGCGTTTTTCTATATCGACTTCCTTAAATTTATCTTCGGGCCTGTAAGCCGTTTCTATCACAGAGCCGGTATTTAAATTTCTGAGTTTAACGCGAACCACGGCCCTGGCCTGGGATTTGCGGTGGTGCTGATATTCGATAATTTCGACGAGTTCGCCGTTTTCGTTTTCAAATATCAAACCTTCTTTAAAGTCTGGTGTTCCTATCATAAATGCTCCTTTTACTTAGTTAAAATTTTTGCGGATTTTTCCGTAACAAGCACGGTATTTTCATACCTGATGCCGAATTTCCCTTCAAAATAAACGCCCGGCTCAACGGTTACTATATTGCCGGTTTTCAAAACCTCCGCGCTGCGCGGGTTCAGGTAAGGCCTTTCATGTATCGCGGTACCCAGGCTGTGGCCCAACCCGTGTATAAAATACTTCGCCAATTTGCCGTTGGCGTCAAAAAAATCACAAACAGCGTTATGCACGGACGAAGCTTTTACGCCTGCTTTTACAAGCTTAACGCCCAAATCATGCGCCGCCTTTACCGCGTCAAAAGCTTTTGCAAACTCCGCAGAGGGCTTTTTGCCGAACCAAAAAGTTCTTGTTATATCAGAACAATACCCCTGATATTTACAGCCGTAATCCATTAAAACGGGTTCTTCGGCTTTAAGTTTCCTTGAGGAATTTATATGGTGCGGATTTGCGCCGTTGGGGCCGAAAGCCATTATCGTGGAAAAGGCCAAGCCTTCCCCTCCGAGCGTTTTCATGATGTTTTCAAGCAAAGCGGCGGCTTCAAGTTCCGTCATGCCGGCTTTAAGTTTTTTGCGGAAAAGCTCATAAGCTTTCGCCGATATGGCGCATGCTTTTTTAATGCGGGCCAGTTCCGACGCGGTTTTTAATTCTTTTACCGCGGATATAAACCTCTCCGCCTCTTTAAAACCGTTTTTACAGAACAAAACGCCCGGAATATAGCCTGTGGCTTCCGGGGCGAAAACGCAATTTTTAAGTTTTAAAGTTTTAGCTTTTTTTACAATATCCTCAAAAGAAAGACTGTCAACCAAAGAAAGGTAAGGCGTTTTCTTTTTAAGATCGGCCGCGTACATTTGCTTTGTAAAACAATAAGCCTTTTTCAAAGTTATAAGCAAATAAGCGTCGCCCTGCCCGGCGAAAGCAAAATCCGAAAAGAAATTTACCCCGTCCAAGTCGGTAACGGCGCAGCCGTCAAAACCCGACCTCTTTAAAAAGGCTTGTAAATTCTTTATTTTTTCGTCGGTACACTTCATTTTATTTGCTTGATTCCTTTTTTAGTCATATAAAAGCAGTCTTCATACCTGACGCCGAATTTGCCCGTCAGATAAATGCCCGGCTCTACGCTGAAGCAGTAATTTTCCAAAATGGGATTATCATTATCTTGGCTGATACAGGCTTCTTCGTGTACTTGCATACCTATTCCGTGCCCGGTGCGGTGCGTAAAATACTTGCCGTAACCGGCGGCTTCGATATAGCTTCTGGAAATAGCGTCAATTTCCGCGCCGCTTTGGCCGAAAACGGCTTTTTCAACAACTTCGTCGTGGGCGGATTTAACTATATTGTAAATCTCCAAAAATTCCGCGGAAGGTTTGTCGCCGAACCAAAAAGTCCTGGTTATATCTGAACAATAACCTTTGTAAACGCAGCCGAAATCCATTAATACCGGCATATTCTTTTTAAGCTTTACCCCGCCCGTGCAGTAATGCGGATTGCCGGTATTGGGGCCGAACGCGATTATTGTATCAAAAGAACAGCCTTCCGCGCCGTTTTTCTTCATAAAAGAATCCAATTCCTCGGCGGCTTGTTTTTCGGTAACGCCGGGCTCAATCCAAGCGGCCATATGTTCATAAGTTTTATAAGCTATTTTTGCAGCCGCTTTCATTTTTTTAAGTTCGTCTTCAGTCTTTGCGCAGCGTATGGGGCTCATAAAATCTTCCTGCGGAACAAAGCCCGCTTCAACGTAGATTTTGCCGGAATGATAGCTTTCTTTTTTTGCGTCAAAGCCGACTTTTTTAAGTTTAAGCTTTTTTACCGCGGCGACGGTTTTAACGTCGCGGTCTTTATCGCATCCTTCGATTTTTATTTCCGGGAAGTCCGCCGCAACGGGGGCCTCATACAAAGCCCTTGCCGTAACGTATACGCCTTTTGGGTGGATAATCATAACGGCTTCTTCAGGCTGGAAGACCGGCCCCATGATATACTTTATATCGTTATAATCCGTCAAAATAAAAGCCTCAAGGCCTTTGCTTTTGATGACTTTTCTTATCGCGGCCATTTTATCCGCATCCAATTTAGGCATATTCAGCTCCTTAAATGTTTAATTATTTATATTATACAATTATGCGGCGGGATAATAAAAGCGAAAGTCGCAGAAAAACAGGCATCTTGCCGCTATGCGAGCGGAGCGAGCGAGGTATCCGAGCGAGTAAAAAACACAAATCCGGCCAAATATGAAAGTCTGCCGGCCGTGAACACAGAATTTAGACCGAGTTAAAATAAACGCAGGGCAGGCTATACCTGACGCAAAAAACAGAAAGCAATTTAAGATAAATGCTAAAAAAGGAAAAATCTTTTCTATACTATATTTAATATGTACGACGTGATTATATTGGGCGCCGGAGCAAGCGGCCTTTTCTGCGCTTCACGCCTGAAAAACAAAAAAGTTCTCATTTTGGAAGGCAATACGAAACCCGGCCTTAAACTTTTGGCCAGCGGCGGCGGGCTTTGCAATTTTTACAACGCCGATTTAAGCTATAAAGACTATCAAAGCCGAAACCCGCGCTTTTGCATTTCCGCTTTAAGCTCGCACCGATTGGAAGATTTCAAAATTTTTCTTAAGGAGCATAAAGTAAATTTTACGCAAAGGCCCGACGGCAAATTGTTTGCGTCCTCTTCCAAAGCCGTGTTGGACGCTTTGCTTGCCGCCCTGCCCTCAACAGCGGAAATGCGCCTTGCCTGCAAATTTGAAAAAGCTTTAAAAAAAGAAAACATATTTGAAGTTTCCGCCGGAGGAGCCGTTTTTAAAGCCGCAAATCTTGTTTGCGCGTTAGGCGGGCCAAGTTATCCCGCTTTGGGGGCGAGTGCGGCTGCTTACGCTTTGGCGGAAAGCTTCGGCCACGCAATAATTCCGCCTTATCCCGCGCTTTGCGGAATTGTTTTTACCGGCCCGCTTAAGGAACGTTTTGCCGATACGGCAGGCATATCATTGGAAGCGGAGCTGTCCTGTGGTAAAAACAAATTCGGCGGCGGCCTGCTTTTTACCCATGACGGCCTCAGCGGGCCGGCTCTCTTTCAGCTTTCCCTATACGGGATTAAGGGAAAAGAAATAAAAATAAACTTAGCTCCTAAAACCGATATCGCCGCATTTATAAGGGAAAATAAAAACGGAGCCAAAAATATTTCCTCAATTTTGGAGGAACTCCTGCCGGCAAGGCTCGTAAAAGCTCTTTTAAACGGATTTGACAAAAAATCAGCCGATTTAAACAAAAAAGAAATACAGCTTTTGGCGTTGCTTTTCAATTCTTTCAGTTTTACGGCGCAAAAACTTACCGGATACCAAAAAGCGGAAATTACCGCCGGAGGGATTTCCGTAGAGGAAATTTCTTCTAAAACCATGGAGTCTAAAAAGACGCAAGGCCTTTATTTTACGGGCGAATGCCTTGACGTAAGCGGCAAACTCGGCGGATATAACTTGGCCTGGGCTTGGGCGAGCGCGGCGGCAGCGGCGAAAGACATATTTTCAAAATAGGCCTTTAGGGTAAAATTTCTTAGGCCCATTGGCCCTTGTTATCCGACGCAAATATATGCCATTATTAAATTAAATATGTTTTTATTCTAAGGCGGCTTTGTTTATGCGCAAAATCAATACTCCGTACGCTAAAAAATTTATTTCAATTATTCTTTCCGCCGTTCTTTTAATTCAGGCGAATATCCCGGCGGTTTCCGCCGGCGGTTCCATGTCTTTAATGTCTTCGGCGGAAGTTCTCGACGCAGCAAATAAAATAGACGAAGCCTTCCTCAAAGGGGAAGAGGGCAACCCTTACGAAAGCGCGCTGAACGCAAAAAAGAACGCCGCTATAAAAAAGATAAATACGTCCCAAGAAAAAGCAAAGCTCGCTTCCTTAAAAAATACCGGCAAAAGCAAAAAAGGCAATTTGTGGCCCATGTACGTAGAGGCCGCCGGGCAAAAACAAGTACAAGCCTTGGAAGAAAAAGTAAAGCAGGGCCTCGGGGAAATCTTGGCCGAACCCGCCGCCATGCCTTATAAAACTTTCCAAAAAGAATATTTAAAACAGCTGCGCGCATACGCACAGGAACATGTCCGCAAAAACGGTTATACGTCCGTACCTCCTTTTAAAACGCCTCTTGATAAAGCCTGCGCGGATTTGGAAGCGGCTTTCCCGGCAAAGAAAGCTTATCAGGATTACGTAAAAGACGCTCAGGCGGAAATAGCTTGGCGCAAGCAAAATAAAGCCAAAGTGGAGGAAGCGGCCTATCAAGTTGCCCGCGCGGGCGTACAGGCTATAGGCGCGGAAAATCTTTCTTTCAACTTCGCCGCGATTTTGATGGGCATTACTTTAAACGGCAAAAAGCCCATAACCACGAATGAAACCACGGCGATGTACAATTATCACGTAACCCGCCTGGAAAAGCAGCAATTTGACGTTTTTGACTTCGGCCTTTTAAGCGGAGAGAAACAAAAGAAAGTCGCCGCGACTTTGCTGGTCAATATCATAAGAAGCATCAGCATTCCCGCGCAACTCCCCCCCCCTGCGTCCGCGCAAGCGCGCTACCCGAAAGCCGTGGAAAACTTGATTTACCGCAGTCAGGACGGAGCCGCTTTCAGCCAGGTGCTCGGCTCCGGCTTTGCCGCGCTTTTGGCAAACGGACACTATACCGCTTTAGACAGAATCTTAAACCGCTACACAAAGATGGAACAAGACGGAGGCTCCTGGGGAGATTGGCTGACTTTGGTTCATTACGTCAATTTGTTCAACGGGGACAAATACTTAGGCCCGGCTTCGGTACGAACTCAATATAATACAAACTACGTATACGCCAACACTTTTACCGATATAGCGGCTTTACTTGCGGAAAACGGATCCGATCAATCCAAGAACCTTTTAAACAAATATGCCTTCAACCCGGATATTAACAAAGTTATAAAACCGTTCTTAAAAGGCGCGCTTACCGCAAAAAAATCTTCCGCCGCCGCACAAACGGCCGAAGCGAAAGCCGCCGCGCTTGCAAATATGGACTTCGGCGACATAACCGCCACCTATGAATATGATATAGATTTTCAGCTTCTTTCAAAGCACCCCAAAATCGCCGGCAAATTAAACAAACACGCCGTAACGACAAAAGACCGCCGTCAGGCTAAAAGTTCTCATCAAAAAAGCTTCGGCTATCTTCAAAGGGCGGCCCGTGCCGGCGATATTTATTTAATAGTATACGGCTTTATCGGCTTGGCGAAACTCGGCAAAGGCGCGATAAGCTTAAGCAAAAGCACTTATACGGCAATAAGAGCCTCCAGAATACAAAATGCGGGCCGGCGTATAGCTTATATACGCGCGAATTACGGGCAGATGTCAAAATATATTTCCGCAAAAAGAAGCTTAATGCGCATGGGCACAAAAGTAAAAATGTTTTTCAATAAGCCTGTAGACATTCGCACGATTTATAAATTGGAGAACGCCAAGAACGCAAAAAAACTGGCCGATATGGAAAAGAGCGTCGCTCAAGCAAAAACCACGGCCCAGGAAAGCGGCAAAGCCAAAGATATCGCCAAAGCCGATTATTTGCAGGCGCAATACAATATGGAGCAAGCCCGCGTTAACGTAGGCTTGGAATTAAGGAAAGAAGGCGCACGCGGTTTCTTTAAAAAATATTATGCTTACATGGACGGAGAAACTACCGGCCTGGCGCCTTTAACCCAAGAGGAAAAAGGATTTTTAACCTCGCTGGACATATTCCGCGGCACTATGAGAAACACAAGCCAAGCGGCCGCCAATTATTATCCGCACCTGAATATTTTTGAAAGAGGCTTTGCCTACACTTACGGCAAGTTCAGTTATTGGTTTCATAGATTCAATCCTTTTAACCGGTCCAGCCGGGCGAACTGGCGCTTTTATACGGGGCCGAATAACGCTTCCACCGCAATAAACCAAACACCTGTTCCCGCAGCCCCGGCCAATTCAACTCTGTCGCTGACGCCGAAAAATCCGTTTACGCCGGAATCTTTAACTTTGCCCAATCCCGGCACGCCCGGAATAATAAAACCGTTTTTTAATTTAAAATTAAACCCGGATAGGTTTTCCTTAAAGCCGAAAATAGCCGTATTGGCCGGCAGCGTCATAATGTTACATCCTTTCCACGGCGCGGCGGAAACTAAATTTTTTGATCTGAACCTTTCCGCATTAAAAATAGAAAACTACGACTATCCGCTTTTATCAAACGTTTACGGCACCTATGACGGGCAGGTAACGCCGCTGTTCAAACACCAGATTGAAGCAAGCAGAAAAATCTCATTTGACGTCAGCGGCCAGCAAATGACCGTGCCTCAAATGATTGAACTTATACAAGCGCGCCACCCCGAAAGCGGCATAACTTTGGAACGCTACAATAAAGACATGGCCCACCTTGAAGAAATCGCCCCGCAGCTTACTCCGACGGTCTTTGACAGGATGTTAAAATCCCTTTCCAACGGGGAGCTTTTAAGGAAAATAGCAAATTCAAAAAGCAAAAAAGCGGAAAAGAAACTGCCGGAATTATTTGCCAAATATAATAATTCCCTCAATTATTTTGAAGCTTATCACCGCGCTTTTGTATTTCCTTTCCCCGCGGAGTCGAACTTCCCGAGGGCGTTTTTCCACGTGCAGGAATTCCCCGCCGCGGAAGGATTTACCGAGGCCGCGGTTGAACAAAGCGTTGAGCGTTTGGGCGAAATTGAATTTTCCAAACGCGTGGTAAAGAGTTTATTTTCCTCAAGGAATTTAATCAACTCTTTAAACGACGTCCTTTCCACCGCAACCCCATCGCAAGCGTTGAAAGTATCTTCAAAAATCACGTCTTTGCATTACGAAATGCAATCCCTGCTGGAAAAGGGCATAGCTAAAAAGAGCATAAAAGGCTGCATAATCGACCAAGGCAGCGTTTGGGACAGAAGTTTAGACATAAACTCTTTTAATACGGAAAGATTGGGGCTTTCGGTAGAGTTTCAATTTGACGCGGGGCAGGAAATCGTCGAGTGGATACATAAAAACAATATTCCTCTTGATTACAGAAATTATGTCGCATCCAGGAAAAAAGGATATCTTCCTGAGGCCGTTCTTGAAAATATCACATCTTGGGCAAAAGCTAAAATCGGCATAAGCGAAGAACACCCCGCGCATTACGTGGAATTCCTTACCGAAGACGGCACGAAGGAAGTTCACATATACAACAGCGACTATACCGCCAGAATACGTTTGGGCAAACATGAACTTTCCCCCGGCAACCCGCACTTACATTTTGAATACCTTGAACACGGCGACTGGAACGGAATAAGGAATCACTCCTACGGCTTTAACGTCAGCGATCCTTACTTGCCGCAAATAAACGCCGTACTGCAAAACCTTCAAACATACTTTAAACCCTCCGAAGGGATGGACCTTAACGCCATACTCGGGCGCACCCCGCCGGATAAACAGAAAGTTCTCTATATTTTAGGCGGCCCGAACGCCAGCGGAAAAACAAGGCTTTTTAACGCGCTTTTTGCCGACCAAAATATCCCTTTCCTGAACCAAGATATTATCGCCGCGGAAAATAATATAAGCGATTTGGACGCGGGAAAAATTCTGCTAACCCAAATGGACGAAATGCTCCGCAACGGGAAGTCTTTCATTTATGAAAGCACATTATCAGGCAGATCCGTAACATCTTATATAAAAAAAGCAAAAGAAAACGACTATAAAGTGATGATTCTTTATGTTTTCGTCAAAGACCCAGGCACTTCCATCGCCAGAGCCCAAAACAGAGTTTTGGAAGGAGGCCACGGTGTACCTTACGGCGACCTTACACAAAGATATGTAAAAAGCCGCAACAACTTTTGGAATCTTTACAAAGACATGGCCGACGACTGGATTATGTTCTTTAACGGGGACAGAGACATCGTGCCGATAGCTTCCCAAAAAGAAGGCGCCGCCATGCAAATATTGGATAATGACATTTTCTCCGCAAATCAGCCGCTTGATCCGCTGACAGGCAAGAGTATAGTCTCAGCTCCGCTTAAGTAAGAGCCCTTTATATTTTGTAAAATATTTATATGAAAAATAATAATACGGGCAGATATGTTTTTGACAAAAAAACGGGTAAAGTGGTAAAAATTTCGGACGAAGTTCCCTCTTTATCAAAAAAAGAACACACCTGCGGCCCCTGCTGCGGATGCTGTCATAACCATGACTGAGCAAAAGAGGGATATTATGACGGAAAAACAAAATAAACCCGCGGAAATTAAAACGCATATTTTGGAACCGGTTGAAAGACCTTCCGACAAACGCAAAAGCAGGCCTCACGTACAGCCTAAAAAGAACGGACACAGGCAGGATTATCCTTTGCAAAAAGCGAAACACGCTCCAATCAAACGCTTTAATCCTAGGCAGCATAAGCAAAGCCTGGCGGAAAAACTGGTAAAGACTTTTACCTCTTTGATATCAAAAGGCGTAAAAACCATACTGCCGTGGACTTTTTTAAGCCTGTTGGTTTTTACCATAGGGGCTTACTATGTATTTTCCCTTTGTTTCACGGGGCGGGATTACCCTTTTTGGTATCTTTTAACTTCCGCTTTTATACTGTTTGTTTTTTACGGATTTTTCGGCCTTTTTTACGGAATGGCTATGGGCCTTTTGTATACCGTCAAGGCCTTTTCCGAAGCGTTCGGCTCTCTTATAAGGGATAGTATCAACCGCATTAAAAATTCAATAGAAAGCAAAATAGATAATGTCGCCGATACGCTTTCCCGCAACCAAGCGGCGCAAGTGGTAAAACAGACTTTTGACGATTTGGCTAAAAATATCCGCAAGTACGCCGCAAGAACCGCCGCCGGCATTACGGCTTTGGCCGTTTTGGGCGGGATATTGTTCCTCTGCAGGAAAATACTGATAAAGAGCCTTTCCAAAATCAAAAACAAAGCGGACTTTTTTACGGTTATGTCGGCGCGCGCGACTTTAGTCGCGGCGATAATACTTAATCTTACTTTCTTTGCAAAGCTGGCCATAGCCGCAGGCCTTATGTTCGGCGCGCTGATGCTCGGCAGCCAGGCTCTTATAATACTTTTGTTAAGATGAAGAAGATTATCTGCCTTTTTACCCTCTGCTTTACGCTTTGCGGTACGCTTTACGCGTATACCGCAAGGCAGTATTACGAGCAGGGCTTAAAAGCGGAAGACGCCAACGAAAAAATAAAATTATTCTCAAAAGCGATAGATAAATCGCCAAAGTTCATAAGCGCGTATCATAACCGTGCCGATGCTTATAAAGAAAAAGGATTCTTTAAAAAAGCTTTGGCCGATTACAACAAAATAATAACGCTCTCCCCCAAAGATCCTTTTAAGTATTACGCCCGCGCTTTGGCTTATAAAGAACGCGGGGACTGCGCTTCCGCCATAAGGGATTTTTCCGAAGCGATAAAACTTAAAAACAATTACGACGATTTTTATTATAACCGCGCGGCGTGTTATATGTCTTTGGAAAAATACGCCCCCGTCCTGAAAGACCTGGGCAAAATAAAAAACAGAAAGCCCCGCCGCCACGACATAGAACTTATGGAGGGCAAAGCGAACTTCTTTCTGTACAGATACGCCAAAGCGAGGGAAGTTTTTAACGGTTTGCTGGAACAGAACCCCGACGACGCGGAAGCTTTGTTTTATATAGGGCGCATACATTTCAACAATGAAATGTACGACGAGGCTATTTCCTACTTCAGCAAAGTTTTAAACCGCGATCCTTATTTTGATACCGCATGGCTTTTAAGAGCTTCCGCTTTTAAAGAAATAGACGACTACGCCCAAGCCGCGCAGGATTACACAAACCTTATCGCGCTTAAGCCAGAATACACTTATTATAACCGCCGCGGGCTTATCTATGAGGAAATGGACGACTGGCGCGCCGCGGCCGACGATTATTCCTATGCCATAGCCTTAAATCCGAAATGGGCCATACCGTACAACAACCGCGGTTATGCTTATATGAAGCTTAAAGATTACAAAAAAGCCAAAAACGATTTTGACGCTTCCTTAAAGCTTTCTTCTTACCTTCCCACGACGCACATCAATATGGCCGGATATTATTGGACGGTAAAGAAAGACAAGCGCAATATGTACAAATATTTGGACCAAGCTTTAAAGCATAATTTTAAAGATTTCGACTCCCTCTACGAAAACGGCAAAAAAGCATGGCTGTTCAAAAACATCAACAATACGGTGGAGTTTAGAAGTTTTATTTCCGGCTACAACAAATAATTTCGGCGGGCGAAGCCGCAGCAAAAAGCCCTATTTTTTAAAATGCCCCGGGTTTAAGCCCGGGGTTTTCTATCTGTATTGATAAAACTAAAAGTTATTTGTAAATATAGGAATAATCCGGCTTAATGCCGTAAACGTCGGAAGATACTTCCGTAACGTCTTTTAGCTCTACGATATATTTTTCGGTAAGGGTAAAGGATACTACGGCAAGGCCTTTTGCACCCTGCGCGGAGGAATCTTCATAAACGCTTATGCGTATCGGCAGGCCGGCCCCCTCCCGTTTATCCATAAGCTTTTGTACTTCATCGGCAAGGGGCAAATCCGCGTAATTATAAAGTTTGCGTATTTTATTTTTGGAAGAAAGAACTTTCTTATATATTCCCTTTTCGGAAAAGGATTTTACCGCAGCCGGCTTTTTGCCTTTAATATTGAAATCACCGCGGTTGCTGCGTATTGGATCGGCTTGGCGTATTTGCAAGGCGTAACCCCCCCCCAAATCTTTAAGGGCGGCCTGAACGGCAAGGCCTTTTCCCGCCGAG
>NZ_CALGEO010000034.1:0-5609 GCF_937881865.1 Candidatus Proelusimicrobium excrementi | reverse complement strand
ATGATGTACAAAAATGCCGGCTCTTTCCTTATGATTTTGCCCCCCGTCGCATTCCAGCTTTGGGATAAATGGAGCCCCAGGTATTATACCGATGACGGCACCGTTAACGGCACTCCGCTCACCTATCAAGGCAATGACATTTATGCGGACGGCAAACTTAAATTGACCAAAGGTCAGGCAATACTTGACGAAAAAGGCGGACCGCTGCTCCATAAACATACGGACTTTTCAGTTTCCAACCCCGTATTATTGGGTTTAACCGCGCTTATACTCTATAAATTCCGTACGGCGCATTTCTCTAAAGAAATCGGTGCGGTACAGGGATATCAAATGAGCCAGTCCGTAAAACCTATAAGTTGGCTTGGTTCTTCCAAATTCGCAACCGGCTTTAACAATTATTTCTACAGGCCTACTTTCGGCGTACTTAAAGAATCTGTAAATTCAGCGAAAGTTCTGTTCAGGAAAGACGTTCTTCCTTTAACCTTTGCGGGATTCGGCGCCTTGGGCGTGGAAGCTTCAATGTTCAATAAGTACAGCCAAAGCGAGGCTAACGCCTATCTGCGCAATGAGGACAGCCCTGTTCACGTCGGAAGTGAAACTTGGCGCCCTGTAATAGCCACAACGGCTTTGGCTCTGCCGCAGTTCGCCGTAAGATATTACTCCAAGCCGCTTATTAGGGCTTTGGGCGGAGAGAACCCCGCTACATACAAAAAGATTATCGGCCTTTCTTTAGGTTCTGCCGCTATGGGTACCGGTTTGCTGGCCATTGAAGACGATCCTTGGACTTTCGCCGCAGGCATGGCCTTAGTCGGCGCGGGTTTTGCAAACACCACCAACGGCATATTAATGACCGGCGAATATAACCTTATCCGCGCCGGTGCAGGCAAAGGCGTGCTTACGGATTGGAAAGTGGCTTACCCCGCTGTTCATATAGGTATGTCCGTAGTGCCTGTGGTCCATAACTACTTTGCCGATAAAGAAGTTGAAAAAGACCCTGAAAATACAAGCAAAACCAAGGCCTTGCAGGATAATATATGGATACCGGCTTCGGTCCTCTTCGGTACGGGCTTGTTATACGGTAAAGGTTCGGGCGTATTAAACGGCAAATTCTTTGCCCCGATAAAACACGGTGCGGCCTTAACGTTCCCTTATTCAATAACAAATAATTGGCTTAATCGTACGGATACCCCTTCGTTCTTACAGGTTCCTTCGTTTACGCCGTCATTTGACTTCAGCGTTCCTTCTTTAAGCGTTTCGCCTTATAATCTTAATTCCGTAGGAACGCAGGGCTTACAGCCGCAGAACGCGGGCAATTAAGCCTAACGCCAAAAAGTTTACAAAAGGCCGCCTTAACCGGCGGCCTTTTTGCATTTGAAAAAGCTGCGTTTTAAAAAGCGGAATAATTTTCCGCCTGCAAGGTGGGCCGAGATGCCCTTGCCTTCTGCTGCCTTTGAATTTTTCCTCAAAGAGTTCCTCCCCCTCTTGTAAGTTTAATTTTTTAATTTAATATAATTTAAGAGGGTATTTTTATGATTGAATATTATAAAAAGATAAAACAGAAGGCTTATAATTTGTTAAACGCGGGGTGGTTTGTAAGCTTGATTTTGGCTCTTATATTTCTAAATATCCCGCTTTCTTTGTTTTCGCTTTCCGGGCGATTAAGCTTTGACGACATCATCGCCATAGAATTTTGCGATTTGATAATTACGATAGTGTTTTCCTTTGAGTATATTTTAAGACTTTGGACGGCGGATCTTTCCCCAGATTATCACGGCAGCCGCCTTCGTTTTGCGCTTCGCCCGGCAATGATTATAGATTTTTTGGCGATAGTGCCCATGGTTTATATCAATATTAAGCCTTTAAGGACTTTGCGCTTTTTAAGGCTGTTCAGGATTTTAAAATTGGTGGAATATTCCCGTCCGCTTAAACTGATGTTCGGCGTAATTTATCAGAGCCTTGATTCTTTGGTTACAGTCGGTTTCGTTATGGGCTTTTTACTTACCGTAAACTCCTTTTTGATTTATTATTTTGAGCATTCCGCCCAGCCGGAAGTCTTTAAAAATATTTACGACGCCATTTGGTTCACCGCGATGACTTTCTGCCAAGCCGGTGCGGAAATATCGGTGGTAACGGAACCGGGCCGCCTGCTTAAAATAATTACGGCTTTTTGCGGGATAATGCTTTTTGCGGTTTATTCCGGTATATTTTCTTACGGGTTTATGAACGCGAGCAAAGCCGATAAGGAGAATAAGGAAAAATGCCGGAAGAGCATTTGACGCAGCCATCTTGGATAAGAAGCAAATACTTTGCGTTTTTTATAGTTGTTATAGGCAACTTTGCCGGAGCTTTGGATACAAGTGTCGTCAATATAGCTTTGCCGGTAATGTCCAAATATTTCAACGTAGGCCTGACGCAGATACAGTGGGTAATAACGGCCTATTCTTTGGGCATAGTAAGCATACTGCCCATAAGCAGCAAGCTGGGCAATCGGTACGGCCAAAATAAAATATACAGTTTGGGCTTTATTCTGTTTGGTTTGGGCTCTTTGCTCTGCGCCCTTTCCTCTTGCCTTGCCGCTTTGATAGTTTCCCGCTTTATACAGGCAAGCGGTTCGGCTATGCTTTTTGCCTTGGCGCAAAGCGTCGTAGCCAATATGTTTACCGGCGTAAAAAGAGGGCAATTCCTGGGAATGATAGGTTCCGTGGTCGCTTTGGGTAGCATAACGGGGCCGAGTTTGGGCGGAATTTTGTTGGATACTTTCGGCTGGCAGGCTTTATTTAATATAAATTTGCCGCTGGCGGCTTTCGGCGCGTATTTTGCTTACAAGTCCCTGCCAAGCGTAAAAAGACGCAAACTGGGCAAAATCAACGCAAATTCGGCCATGCTGTTTATGGCTTTAAGTATTTGTTTTTTTACCGCGCTTTCACTTGCCGAGCAGGCCGGTTTTACAAGCCCGCACATAATAGTCATGCTTGGTGTTTCGGCGGTTTTGGCGTTTTTCTTTTTCCGTCATGAGAAAAGAACCAAAACCCCTCTTTTAAATTTGTCTTTATACGGCAATAAAGTTTTTGCTTACGGCAACGCCGCCATGATGCTGGTGTTTATAGCCACAAGCGTCAACGGGCTTTTGATACCGTTTTATTTGCAGGATATTTACGGCCTGAGCGCTTTTAAAACCGGCACTTTGATACTGTTCTACTCCGTGCCCATGATATTGGTTTCCCCTTTAAGCGGCAGGCTTTCCGGCTATATGGGTGCAAGAAAGCTGACCGTGGGATCAATGGTAATTTTGATTTTCGGGCTTTTGTGGTATATGAATATCGGCCTTGAGTTTAAGGAATATCAGATAATTATCGGGCAAATTGTTTTGGGTATAGGAAACGGTATGTTCAACTCCCCCAACAATAACAGTATTATGAACGCGATAGAACGCAAGTTTTATAATGACGCAAGCGGCTTAAACTCTCTTGCCAGAAATACGGGCATAGTTTTAGGCGTTTCCTTAACGGTAAACATCTTTGACGGACTTATTAAATTCCTGCAAAAAGGCGGGGCGGAACATACTGCGGCGTTTATATCCGCCTACCATATAACTTTGGGCCTGGCGGTACTTGCCGCGGCCGCCGCAGGCGTTTTATCCTATTTGGGTAAAGAGCCGGATAAGAAAATTCTGTAAATGTTAATTTCCGAAGATTAAAAAACCCCGGCTTAAACCGGGGTTTATATTGTTATTTGGCGGATTTTCTTTCCTTTTGGGCTACTAAGAATATCGGTATGCCCGCGGCGAAGAATATTAACGCCATCGCCAAATATTTTAAATCCGCCGCGTAAATAAGCCACAGCGCATATATCGAGCCCAGCACGCCGGTAATCATAAGCTTGCCTTTGGAAAGGCCCCACTCCCTGCGGAAGTGTTTTGCGCGGGAATTTCTTATAAGATAAAGCGTAGTAACCAAATAAGCCGGCAGTATCATTACGGCCGTTATGTTGAGCATGGTATCCCATGCGTTTGCCGAGAAGAAAGCTATAAACAGCGCGCATTGCATGCCTATCGTGGTGATTAACAGCGAAAATGTCGGCGCGGCGTTTTTATTTTCTTTCGCGAAAATTTTTGGGAATGTACCTTCTTTCGCGGCGGCAAACGGGGCTTCTATAGAAATAAGCTCCCATGAAAGCCAAGCGAACAAAACGGAAATAATCAGGCCCAAATTCATTATAACCGCGCCGGTTTTGCCGATAGCCGCTTCCAGTACGCCCGCCGTGGACGGATTGGCGTAAGAGGTTATTTCCGCCCTTGTAAGGAATCCGAAAGGCAGCAGAGAAATAAGCATATACACGCCCAAACAGGATAAAAAGCCAAGTAAAGTGGCTTTGGCAACATAGGATTGTTCTTTCGCCCTGCCGGATAGCACCACGGCGGATTCTATGCCGATAAAGCACCAGAGTGTTACTACCATGGTTGAGCGGACGTCGCCGATAAGCGTTTTAAAACTGAAGCCTTCAAAAGTAAGATTGTTGAAAAGCCCTGTTTTAAAAACGTCCCATTTAAACATTATAAAAGCGACTATTATAAAAAACACCAAAGGCATTATTTTTGCGATGGTGCCGAATAAGTTTATTACGGCGGCGGTTTTTATGCCTTTCATAATAAGCAGCATAAAAGCCCAGATTATAAAGCTTGAAAGAAGCAGGGCGTTTATATTGTTTCCGCCGGTAAAAAAACCTTTAAAAAAGTAATTTAAAGCCTCCATCATTATAACGGCCATGGCTATGTTTGAAAACACGTTTGACAGCCAATAGCCCCAGGCTATAAAAAAGCCCGCGCGTTTGCCGAAGCCGTCGCGCGCATAAGCGAAAATGCCCGCCGTCAAATGCGGCTTTATATTGGAAAGTATCCTAAACGTTTCCGCTATAAAAAACATCCCGAGCCCGGTTATCAGCCATGCCGTCAAGACGGCGTCAGCCGGGGCGGCCGAGGCCATATTCTGCGGAAGCGAGAATACGCCAGAGCCCATCATAGAACTTACCACAAGCCCGCAAAGGCCCGCGATACCGAGTTTCATTGAAGCTTTCATTTTGTTTCCTTTCTTTGCCCCGGTACAGGGCGTCCGGCTTGTTCTCTCCCCGCCGGTTGGGAAAATAAAAAAATGGACCGCCATACCAAGCGCTCCATGAAAAATCTCTGAATCGGCCTTTCCACAAAAAACGGAAAAGCAAAGGTTCACAGGCTCTCGATAGCGCTTCACAAATATATTTGTGACAGTCCGTCAGATCTTATCTGCCGGCCCAGCCATATCGGTTCAGGCTGCCGATACGCTTCGGCGGTATCCCCTTTCCTGCGCGCCGGCTGCCCGGCCTTGACACACAGTACTCTTGAATCCCGCGCCTCTATCTTGGGGGGTCATTTTTTCTGCATATTAGCACGTTAAATCGTGTCTGTCAATGCCCTCTCATGAAATTTGTATATTTTGCAGATTAGTTATACAATGACCGAGGGTTTTTGTGGCTATTTACATAAAAATCAGCCCCACATTTTGATTGATATGCATAAAAATCCATTTTACTTATCTGACCACAGTAAAATAAACATGGAGCCGCCGCAGATTTTG
>NZ_CALGEO010000033.1:0-2163 GCF_937881865.1 Candidatus Proelusimicrobium excrementi | reverse complement strand
TCCAAAGAAGACATAACCGTCCCGATCACGGTTCCGTCAAAATCGCCGAGGGAAACCGCCCCGCCGCTGCTGCCTGCTTCTATATTGCCGCTGGTTATCACATAAGAAGGGAATTTATTGGCCGGATGGAAATACTTGTTATCCAGCATTTCAACTATGCCGGTTCTGTAAAAATCCCCGTTAGGATAAGTGTGGGACATCAGTATGGAACCCGGTGCGGGATCGTGAACGCCCAGCCTGAAAGGCCTGCGCCCGGATAAGAAAGCGGGATCCTCAACCCAGACGGCGGCCAAGTCATAACCGGAGTCCCCGTTAAAGTTGATTACTCTGCCTTTTGAATATTTTCCGAAGGTATCCCTAAGCTGTACGGACTTTGCGTCCCCCACCACGTGGGAAGCCGTAAATACAAGCGGCAGTTCGATAGAGCCCTGCCTTATAAAATATCCGCTGCCGACCTGGCTTTGCAAACCCATGGAAACTATTTTAAAAGTGGCGTCTTCCGGCACAAAAGGCACACGCGGTTTTTTGGGCATAAAAAGCGGCACGTCCCCGCCGGCCGAAGCCGATACGGGCAGAGCTTCGCCGCTATAAGCGTAAGGCATATTTAACGGTGAAATAGAATATCCACCATTTCTCGCCAAAGCGGGAAGGAGCCTTGCGCTTCCGCCGGCTGCGCCGGTAACGTCGGTGTAAGGAGTATAAGTATATGCGTAGGGGCCGGAAGAGTATGCGCGCGCCGCGCTTTTAAGCCTGCTCATCCAAGAAGAAAATTTATTAAAAGCCAGTATTCTGCCTTTTTCAAAGAAGCCCAAATAAGGATAATATCCCGCAAAAGCATGGTTAAGGTCGTTTACGCTTCTTGAGTAATTAAAGAGCGAACCTATAACGCCCCGTTCCGCCGGCGTAAAAGGATTTGCGGGCGTCAATCCGGGCAAGCCGCTTTTGTAAGCGTTATATTTGCTTATAAGGCTTTGCCCCGCCTCGCTACGCAAAGAAGAAAGCAAATCTATTTCGGCTTTTTTTGCAGTATAGCTCGCCTGAGTAAAAACCGCTTTGGCCGCGTCCGCCGGTTTGCCCGTTTCCTTAGCGGCGCTCACGGCCGCGTCGCGGGCGGAAGCCAAAGAAGTAAGCTTTTTGGCGTTTAAATCATTCTGCAATTTTATAAAAGTTTGGGGATTTATATTTTTGCCGAAAGCGCCTTTTATCCTTAAACCCAAACGGGCAAGGCTCCTTTTTGCGGAAATATAAGGAACCAGCTTTGCGTAATTGGCTTTGATATAAGCTATTTTCGCCCCGCCCGTCAAAGACGACGCTTTTACGGCCGTATATGAAGATTTCGCCAAAGTAACGCCTTTTGAGCCGAGTTTAAACAGAGAAACCCCGCCCCACACCGCCAATAATATATCTGCGGAATCCGCGCTCCTTGTAAGATAGCCGTATCTGTTAAGTTTGGCTTTTTTGGCTTCCAAAGCGGCTTTTGTCGTAATCGCGCCGGTGCCTAGTTTGCTTTTAACGGCAGGATATTTTGCCAGCAAAGCTTTATCCAAATCATATTCCTGCGTGGCGGTTATATCTCCGAAGTTCATATTCGCCAAAGCCAAAGCTTTGGCGGAATGCTCGCCTTTTGCGTTAAGAAGCGCGCCGGCCAAAAACGGTTTAACGGTTTTGTTTATATCGCGGTTAAAAGCGTATTGGTTTAAAAGCTTGGCGGCTTCTGGGGAGCCGTCTTCGGCCAGCAGGCGCGCGATATCGGTAAAAACGTTTGAATATACGTAAGAAGTGGTATACTGCCCCGCTTCGGAGGCTTTGCCCAAATAAGAGCCGCCGGCGTTTTTCAAAGCGTCGGCATAATGGCGTACGTTTATATATTCATACCAAGAAGAACCTTTCAGTTCTTTGACGGTATAGTGATTTAAAATTCTGCCCAAAGCTGCATAATGTTTTTTTGCCAGCAGGGAAGAAAAGCCCGCGCTTAAGAGGTAGGTAAAAGCGGCGGTATTTTCCGAATCGTAAATAATTTTTTCAGCCGCGGCGGCGTATCTTGCGTCGCCGGCCGGGCTTACAAGGCCGCCCGAAACCAAACTTTCCACCACGGAAGAGAGCAGGACTTTTGCTCTTTTGCGTTTGGAAGCGTCGCTGAACGAGCCTAAAGAAAGGGGCTGT
>NZ_CALGEO010000032.1:0-16599 GCF_937881865.1 Candidatus Proelusimicrobium excrementi | reverse complement strand
AACATAAAACAGTTGTCTGTTTTTTTTTGATAAATTTTACACAAATTTCAGGCTGAAAAATCTGTGATATGCGCTGTTGCTTTGAATTTAAGCTTATTAGGATTTTTCGGCCTGAGGTAATCAAAAACGGAGGTAAAAAATATGGTTAGTGTAAAGAGATTTATGACAGTTTTTCAAGCTTTTGCTTGCCTAATGCTGCTCTCTTCCGCCGCACTTTGTGCAATATCCAATCCTGATTTGGATATCGTGATAAAGGAGTGTGAGGGCTCATATGAAAGTAAAGTGGCGTGCAACAGAACTTTAGGGGACGGTACCACTCAAACAGGTTCCGGGTGGTGTAAGTGCTCCGGCGGGAAGTTATCTGGCGGATGTAATTTGCCTGCGGCCACATATACAGAAAAACGAGTTAATCTAAAAGGAGAAGAATGCAGGACATGTACCGTGCCGGCAGTAACAAAAGGGTGCGGGGGGATTTCTCAGATTGTGGATGAAACACCCACCTGCGGGGATTGGCGTTTTTGCGTAGGGGATATTGTAATAGACCCGGAAGAACCGATAGTGAAAGAGTGCACATCCGGGTAAGTTCAGTATAAGCCTAAAGGTCATAGTAAGTACTCATGTATAAATGCTCAGCTTCCAACATGTAACGAGAAAAATGTCGGCCACTATTATGAGATATGGGTAAACGAATACAGTGATGTTGTTAATGGCGCTAATCCTTGCAATGGCGAAACAAGGAGCTACTGCAAAGAAATATTATGTACGCAATAAGTATTAACGGAAATGCTTGGCAATAATAATTTACCGGGATAAAACCCGGCTCTCAACTAACCGCCCCGCTTTGGCTTAGGCTAAAGCGGGGTTTTAAATTTAAAATCTGCCCGGGCCGGTTAAAAACTTGTTGACTTTTATTTTTTTATGCTATAATAAATTATGTTAGGTAAGGCTAACTTTATAAATAATGCAGTAAAAATTCGGAGGTTGTAATGAAAGTTAAAGCAGTATTGCCGGTATTGTTGTTGGTTTTATCCATGACGGTATATTCCAAAGATATGGCGGGCTTATATCAGGGCGCGTCTTCCGCATTGAAGAACGGCGGCGCGGCCGGTGAAAATTTTTTGGGAAGTGAGTTAGCCTCAACTAACTTTATGAAAGCGTTGGAAAATCTCTATTTTGAATCTTCTTACGCCAATTCGCAGGAATACGCAAGCGCGTCTTCCGCAAGCCATGATGAACTTAACGATAAAATAGTGAGGGAGCTGCGTTCGGTGGATTTTGATAAAACAATAGCTTCCGTAAAACCCGATACCAAAGTAACCCCTTTGCCCAGGAATTTATGCGGCGGCAAATTGGCCGGCATCAGGACGCGCAAATGGTTTTACAGCTCCCGCAAAGCCGAGGAAGAAGTCAAAGCAAAAAGAAGCGTTTTACGCGAAATAAAAAAAGATTTTCAGAACTTTGAAAGAGAGTTCCGCAAATTAAACAGGGATCTTAAAAACAAGTTTTATGTTTATATAAGCCAAGCTGTGAAAGGGATTAAGAACGGCAATTACAAATCAGCCAAGAGCACCACTGATTATATAAACAGATATATTATAAAGAAGTAAGATTTTATCCTTATAAGTTCCTCAGTAGGCGGAGAGTAAGCCCTCCGCCTCTTTTTTTGCTCTGATTAAATGATTACAGCCTTCCGCTTTCGGCGATGATGGCTTTTATCTTCCCGTTTAATTCGCGGGAAGCCGAAAGCTCTTCAATGCTGTGATTCATGCGGTATCGCCAATAGTGCTTAGGATTGGCGGGGATATTTATCCTTTCGCCTTCAATATCCGCGGAGCGTAAATTTTTATCCATGCTCAGCCAGTCTTGATATGACAATATGCACAGCATAGAGGGCGAAGCCAAATGGCGTTTTATTACTTCCTCGCAAATCTCGGCGGAAACCTCTTTAGGGGCGGAGCCTTTTTTGCACAACGTATCATTGTAAAAAGCTTGGGTTTGTTTTGCGTCTTCCAGCCACCAGCCGCGCAAAGTGGACATATCATGCGTCGATATGGTGCATACCGACAGATACGGATATTTAGACGTATCCCCAAAACGCTGAAGCGGACTTTTGGGCATACGCTGCACTTCCAAACTTAATATTTGCAAAGCGTCCATAACTTCCGGCACGCAGGCGGGTATCATACCCAAATCTTCCGCGCAGGCCAGCATTCTTGTAGAAGAAACCAGCGCGGGCAGTTTTGCCATAGCCTGCCTCTTCCAAAACTCATTATGGCGATGATAAAAGTAATGATTGTACAGATTTGTGTAAGCCCGCTTTTGTCCTTCGTCCAAAGCTTTAAACGCGTCGGAAGAGAGGGCGGAAATCCTTGGGTGATAAAGCCCTGCGTTATTTTTATCGGATACAAACAGCACATTGCTTATAAGGCTGTAAAGCCCTTCTTTTAAAACCAAGCTATCTTTATCTTTCCGCCCGGCGAAACTGGCTTCAACTTTGCGCTGGGTGTCAAATTCCGTGCGCATGGCGTAAAAGCCTTCGCCCAAAGAAGTTAAAAATTTCTCTTTAACGTACGGGGCTTTATCCCCGAACAATTCTTTAAGTAAAGCTTCGTCTATGCGCGGCTTTAGATATTCCTGCCTGAAGTTAAATCCAAACCGGGCCGTTTCGCGCGCGTCCATAGGGAGTGCGGGGGAAAACTGCCCCAAAAGCCCGTGTACGGAATTAAGCGGTATTTCCCATATTCTGAAAAATCCTAAAACGTGATCTATGCGGTAAGCGTCAAAATACTCCGCCATTTTTTTAAAGCGTTTTTTCCACCAGGAATAGCCGTCTTTTGCCATGGCTTCCCAGTTGTAAGTGGGGAAGCCCCAATTTTGCCCGTTGACGGAAAAATCGTCCGGCGGCGCGCCGGCTTGGCTGTCCAAATTAAAATAGTGCGGCTCCGTCCAGGCTTCCACGCTGTCGCGGGAAATCCCTATCGGTATATCACCTTTTATTATTACGCCTTTGCTTCTTGCGTAAGAAGCGGCGTCAAGCAGCTGGCGGTGCAGGTTGTACTGGGTATAATAGTATAACGATATTTCCCTGTAAGCTTTGCTTTTGGGGGAAGTAAGTTCCGCTATTTCCGCTTTGTCGTAAACTTTATATTGCGGCCATTTGCGGAAATCGGGCGTATTAAACTTGTTTCTCAAATATCGGAAAGCCGCGTAAGGCCTCAGCCAGCTTTTGTTCGCTTCAAAGAATTTTTGATATTCTTCCGTATTAAATACGTTTCTGTGCTGTTCTTCAAAAGCCATTTTTATATAGGCCCGTTTTAAGAGGTTTACTTCCTCGTAGTTTACTTCCTTTAGCGCGTTTAGACGTTTCTGTTCTTGCGCGAACCAGTCTTCCTTGCCTTTATCCGAAAGCGGCCCCAAGGCTTTCAAATCCATATACATGGGGTGAAAAGCGTAAATGGAAATGCTGTTATACGGGTAAGAATCCGTACATGTGCCGGTTATGGTGGTGTCGTTAATCGGCAGTATTTGTATAATTTTATGCCCGCAGGCGGCGGCCCAGTCGGCAAGTTTTTTTAAGTCGCCGAAGTCGCCCGCGCCGAAGCTGCTTTCGCTCTTTAAAGAAAATACCGGCAAGACTATGCCTGCCGCACGCGGCGAGGGAATTTCAAAAGAAGGATAAAAATCGCTTTTTACCAAAACTTCTTTATGTTTTACGTCCAAATTAAGCAAATTGTTGCGCCCCTGCTGCCAAAGGATGTTTTCTTCCGAAGCGGCTATAAACTTAAATTCCAAAGTGCGGGGCAGTTCCGCCGCGTTTAGAGCTATTGTCCATTCGTTAAGGGCGGTTTTCATCATAGGCAGAGCGCGCGATATGTGCCACTCTCCCAAGTTTTTATCCGCACCGCAAAGCTTAAGGGTTTGGTTCTCTTTAAGCTGTGGCGCATAGGCTTTTAAAATCAGGGTTTTATCATATACCGCTGTTTTTGCCGCCGCGCCGCTTTCCTTGGAAAAAGCGGAAGAATAAAGCGGACAGAAGGGCGGGGTATCGCGCCAGGCGTCTTTTAGGTTTAAGGTATAATCCTGCGGCAGTGCGGAAGAGTTTATTTTGCGCGGCGGAAAGGGATATTCCCTGCGTTTTTCGAGGCCGTTTTCGTATACGGCGTAATAATAAACGGGTTCTTCCGTAAAAGCCGGTATTTGGGCGGAAGCGGAGCAGTTTCCGCACCCGTCGGATTTTAGAGTGAGCGAGATCGGCTCTTTCGTTTTTATGACTGCTTTGAGCTCTTCATGAGGAGCTGTAAAATAATTTAAGGAAAATTTAATTTGCATATAAGGAACCTCTGTTAAAGTTCAACTTTATTATAACAAAACTTTCCGTAAGCGGGCAGGTGTTCAGTTGATGGGAGGTCCGTCTTCGCCCCTGCGGGCGAAAAGAGCGGCTGTTATAAGCAGTATAAAAAACGCCAATACGGTTTGAAGCGTGTTAAAAAGCCCCGCCTGCTTAAGCAGAAAGGCTATTATCAGGATGAATACGCTTTCCGTAAAAGCCGCGCCGGCGGCGAAAAATCCCAACGTTTTGCCGCGGGTTTCTTCCGGCGCGCGGGAAAGTATTATGGTTATGACCATTGCGCTGAAAGCCCCGAACGGAAGCCCGCAAAGCCCCGTCGCGCCTATTACCAGTATTTTGGGCAGATTATACATCAGCACCAGCACGGAAAGCGCATAAGCGGAATAATTTACCACGGAAAGCGTAAAGAATTTAAATTTCTTGCCCGCCGCCGCATAGTAAACCGCGCCTATGAACGCGCCCAGGCCGAATGCGGCTTCCAGCGCGCCCAAAAACAGCGAACCGTGTTTAAACGCGTGTACGTAAGCCGGCAGGATGAGAAGCTCCCACGACTGCCCCAGTATAAACAGAGGCAAGGTAATTAATATCACTTTAAGCAGGAATTTATCATGCGTAAGGTTTTTCCAAGCCATGGCGTAAGTGGTGGAATTGGCTTTTACGCGCGGCTTTCTGGAATTAAAAATTTTAATCGCCATGCAAACTATCGCAAAACATAAAACGGCGGCCAGCGTCCAAGCTTGAAAAACTCCGTAAAACGCTATTACCGCCCCGCCCAAAATCGGCCCGCCTACGGCCATTATGCCGTCGAGCGCTTCCCTTATGCCGGTTACACGGTGCAGCGGCATTCCGGCAAGGCGGGAGTAAGTCGGCATCAAAGCCTGGCGGGACATTTGCCCAGGTTCGTCAAAAAAGCCGGAAAGAAAGATGATACTTGAAATTAACCAAGGTTTGGCATAATCTGTAATTATAAGCAGAGGAATCAAAGTTATAAGAACAAGCTGGGCGGATTCGCATACGAGCATGGTTTTTGAGCGGCCTATTTTATCTATTACCGCGCCGCCCCATAATGAGGAAAACACGCTCGGCGCGATTGAAGCGAAGCCGGCTATGCCCAGCCAAATGACGGAATCGGTGCTGACCAATATATACCAAGGCAGCAAAATTTGAAACAGCTGATTGACGAGAGAGGATAAAGCCTCCGTCGTCAGTATAAGTTTAACAGGTTTGCTGTTGTATTTGTTAATGTCCCGGTCCGCTGTCATAAGGTAACTAAATTATATAAAATGATTTCATAGCGGAGGGGTAGAAATGTCAGATTATAAAGATTATTACAAAATTTTGGGCGTCGGCAAGAACGCGAGCGAAGCCGACATCAAAAAAGCTTTTAAAACTCAGGCCCGCAAATATCATCCGGATATGCACCCGGAAAACAAAAAGGCCGAAATGACCGAAAAGTTTAAAGACGTAAACGAAGCTTACGAAGTCCTTTCGGATAAACAGAAAAGAGCCATTTACGATCAAGTAGGCAGCGGCGGCTATCAAAACTATGCTCGCGGCGGAGGGGCTTCTTCCGCAACGGGCCGCGGCAGTTCTTCTTACGGCGCGGGCGGAACAGGCGGCGCAAGATATTATCAGTCTTCCGGCGCAAATCCTTTCGGCGGCGGCGTACATTTTAACGGAACGGGCGGTTTTGACGCATCCGATTTCAGCGATTTCTTCCAGCAGATTTTCGGCGGAATGGGCGGATTCGGTTCAAGGAGCGGCAGGGGCGGACGTGCGGCAAATCCTTTCGCCGGTTTTGCCGGCGCGGGGGCGGACGTGGAAAACTCCGGCGACAGCGAAGCCAATTTGTCGCTTTCTCTTTCCGAGGCTTACCGCGGCGGGCTTGTAAACCTTACTTTGCCCAACGGCAGAAACGCTCAGGTTAAATTCCCCGCTAAAATATCCGACGGCGCGAAAATAAAACTCAAAGGTTTAGGCAACCCCGGCCCGAGGGGCGCCGGCGATTTGTATGTAAATGTAAAGATAACTCCTAACAGCCATTTCCGTTTGGACGGCAAGGATATACATCAAGTCGTGGATATTATGCCATGGACGGCGGCTTTGGGCGGGAGTATTACGGCCAAAATGCCGGACGGCTCCGCAGTGAAAATAAAAGTTCCCGCAGGTTCGCACAGCGGGCGCAAACTTAAACTGAGCGGGCGCGGTTTGGGCAAGACCGGCGATATGTATGTTGAACTTATTATAAATAATCCGAATGTCCTGACGGACAGGCAAAAGGAGTTGTTTAGTTTGCTTAGGGAAACGGAGTAGGATTTGGGGCCGGGGTATCCCGGCCCCGATTTTTTACTCGGGTTAATTTGGGTTCTTGCCTTTTTAACTCGGGCTATGTTACGTGCTCTCAGCTAGCAAACTTTAATATTTAGGTAAATTTTGTTTTTTTGTTCACTTGGATACTGCGCGCCCTCCGGGCGCATCATGCTTAGTATACCGCGTTCATAAGAAAAACAAAATTTTCACTAAATATTAAAGTTCACGCCGGTTATATATTCGCACGGTTTTAACTCGGTCTAAGTTGCATTCTCACGGCTAACAGGCTTCCGTATTTGGTTGCCTTTGCGTTTTTTACTCGTTCGGATACCTCGCTCACTTTGTTCGCATAGCGGCAAGTATACCTCAATCAGAATAAAACTTAAATTTCCCTCAAATCTGAAAAATCACGCCGCTGACATTCTCTCACGCTGAAATCTTTTTTACTCTTTCAACCTTGCTAACTTATTTCTACCTCTTATAATTATTTCTCTTCTCTTAAAAATTTATTCTTTATAATCCAACATATAAATTTATCCGGTCGCAAAATGCTTCCATAACTTTTTTATTGATTAATGTAGGTCGGGCTTTGCCTGACAAAGGAAAATCCCTTTTTAACGTCAGGCGTAGCCTGACCTGCGTTTACCTTTTTTCTCGTCATGTTTATCGGGGAAGATTAACTTTTAAACGCGGTTTTTATATAATTATTCATATAACTAAGGAAAGATTTATGCTCCCTGCGGTTTTCACTTGGCGTGAAAACTTTTTATAGGCCTTAAGTCCCAGGTTAAAATAGGTCTGAAATCCGCTTGTTAGCCCGCTCAAAAATAGATAAAATTAGTATATAAGAAATTTGTAAATCTTAGTAAAAGGATACCGAGATGCTTATAAATTCCGTTATAAATACGAGTATAGGAGGGGCCAAAGCTTCCTTAAGCTTGGCTCGCTTTAAGCGTTCGGTATTCGGCATACATTCCCGTCCCGGGAGTGTTGCCGGCGGCCGCAGGGAATGCTGCCTCAATATAAGTGCAAAATCAGATTTTGGAAAAGGTGTCTAAAAAATTTTTAGACGCCTTTTTTTATGTCCTGAGCGTATAAAGAAAAGTTAAAAGTAAAACGCAGGGGCGTATGAAAATTAAAACGGTGCTTAATTAAATGAAAAGAAAATTATCTTCCATAGGCGTAAAAATTATTTCCGCGGTATTGTCTTTCGTCATTCTTTTTGAATGCAACGCCGCGGCCTTTACGGGTATCGGCGGCGCGGATTTTTCCGCTTTGCCTTCTTTTGAAGGTTCGTTTAATCTCTTTAACGCGGAAGAGGGCGCGTTTAGTTCCGCCTTGGAAGATCTCTATTTAAAGGGAAATGAGGGCAATATCTATGAAGCCGCGCTTAACGGAGAAACATCCGCGGCTTTGCGTAAGCTTGCAAACGGCGGACACAAAACCAAAGTCGCGGCTTTGTCAAGAGAGGGTAAAGAAAAGTACGGGCTTCTTGCGCCGATGTACGTTAAAATTAAAGGTTATAAATCAACGAATGCGCTTGAGGCCGATTTGGGCGCGTATTTGGCCGCTCAGCTTTCGCCCAGAACCGTAATGCCTTATAAAGAATATGAAAAGCTTTATAATGCCGAAGTCAAAAAAGCCGCAAAGGAATACGCCAAATTAAGCGGCGGGAAGACGGTTGCTCCTTTCCGTACGCCGGAAGATGCTGTAATCAGCGAAATTCATTCCATTTATCCGCTTAAAAACGCATACGCCGATTATAAAAAGGACGCCGCCGGGGAAATAGCGTGGCGCAAAGCCAATAGCCAAAAAGTAAATGACGCGGCGTATAAAGTCGCTAGAAAATATATAGAGGCTATAGGCGCGGCCAATCTTTCCGTGCCGACTTTTTCTTATCTCGTAAATTTAAAATTAAACGGCAAACCGGTTTTGACGACGCAAGACCGCCTTGCCGTATATAATTACGCCGTTACCCGTTTGGAAAAACAGAACCTTAACGCTTTGCAGCTTGGCTTGACCAGCGGGAAAAGCGATAAAAAGGTGGCCGCGAATCTGCTTCAGGATATAATAGACGCGATGGTGCTGGGCGGATATGTAGTCGGCAAAGACAACGGCAGATATTCCAAAGCCGTGGAAAGGGTGATATACGCCGGCGAAAACGGAATGGGTTCGGCCAATATACTGGCGGCGGGTTTTTCCTCTCTGCTGGCGGTCAAAGATTACGCCGCGCTTAAAAGGATTTTAAACCGTTATACCGTTAAAGAAAACTCTTCGGCCTCTTTCGGGGAATATATAAGCCTCACTTATTATGCCGGCAAAGCCAAAACCGCCGGCGGAAGATTTTTGGGCCGCGCTTCCGTAAATACCCAGTACAGCACACGCTATATTTACGCAAACACTTTTATGGATTTGGCCAAGCTATTGGCGGAAGACGGAAGCCAAGCTTCTCTTGCTTTGCTTAAAGAATACGGCGTCAATAAGGGTTTTGAAGGCATAAGGCCCTTTTTGGCCGGCGCGCTTTTAAGCGGCAAATCCGGCGCGGACGCGGCGACGGCGCAGTCTTACGCTTTGAAACTGGCCAATTTGACTTTGGGCGATATACCCGCAACCCAGGAATACGATTTGGACAGAGCCCTTTTGGCTAAATATCCCGGTATAAAAAACAGCCTTAATTCCGGCGCGGTAATCAGCAAAGCTCAATATAATGCAAGGCTTGCCCGCAACAAAAATTTAAGATATTTGGACAGAGCCGCTTTTTCCTTGGACATACTGCTTATGATATGGGGCACTGTCGGCTTGGCAAAGCTCGGCGGAAAAGCTTTAAGCTTAAGCCGTTCAACCTATACCGCTATAAGGGCCGGCAGAATAGCCGATAACGCCAAACGCATAGCTTATATAAAAGCCAATTACGCCAAATTAGGCGGTTATATATCGGCTCGCAACAGTATGTTAAGGCTCGGCAGCCGCATAAAATCGGGCGGATTAAGAATAAAAGCTTTATTTACCGGCAAGCCCGCTCCCGCGGCGAAGCCTACTCCTAGGGATATAAAACTGCAAAATTGGGCGGACAGACGTCAGCTGGCAAGGCTTAACGAAAGCCGCGTCAGAACCCAGGCAAAAGTACAGAATTCTTCCAAACCTACTCCCAGGCAGAAAGCGCGCGCGGATTTGGCTGCGGCTCAATACGAAGCTAAAAAAGCCCAAATGGATTTAGTGACAAAAGCGCGTCTTTACGGCGCGGGCGCGGAAGCTAAAAACGCATCTTATTTAGCCAAAGTAAAAGAATATAATACGGCTGCGGAACTTTATAATTCCAAACTGGCTTTGCTTTCAAGATATCAGTCCGAAGGGGCTTCGGCTTCCGTAATAGAAGCCTTGCAGGCGGAAGTAAACGCCTTGGCCGAAACTTTAAAGACTCCTCCAGCTTTGCCGGCTTTCACCGCGGGGGAAACTTCTTTATTGGAAGCAAATACCCTTTTTAACTCTTCAGTTTCATCTTTAAGGCAGGCTCAGTCCGCTTATAAAGCGACAGGCTGGTGGAACAGAAATATTTTACAGCCTTGGAAGAATTTGGGCTCCTCCGGCGACGGTACATTAGGCCTTTGGCGCCTTGAAACCGAACCCGGCATAACCATAGCCGAAGCTTTGGGCGACACCAGGCCGTATAACCCGGATTATACGTCGGGATTAAGGCTGTTCTCCCATAATCCCGATTATGTCAGCCCGGTATCAAAATTTTATACTTTCCTTGAAAATCACAGGCTTACGCCCGTATCCAAAACGTTAAAATTCATAAATAACAGGGCTACGATATTGGGCACGTCATTGCTGTTTAACTATAACGTAGCCACGGTAACGCCCGAAGCCTTAAACGCCGGCAGATTTTTAACAACCGGGACGGAACTTGTCGTAAATACCGGCAACGGCGCAAAATTGGCCGGCGCGGTTGATTTCGGCCGCTCCGCAAGCCTGCCGTTAAGGCCTTTTGCTTCCTCCGGGTTAAAACCGGTAAGCGTGATAGATCCTAAAATATTCCAGTTTTACGGAACCGTCCCCTTGCCGGGCGGCGATCTGGTAAGCAATCTCAGCGTCAAGGGGCTTTTGAGCAATGTCTATAAAATCGGCTTTGCGGCTGGCGCGGGCGTCGCCTTCCCTTTAATGCTCGGGAAAGATTTATATAAAATTTTAGACAACAAAATTATGGGCGTCGCGCCCGTGCAAACGCGCAGATACGCCAGTCCCTATAATTTGGGCGCTTTCAACCTTTACGGTGCCGACGGACAAAGCTTTTTGGCTCAAAAAGGCGCGCAAAACGGCGGATTTGCTTTATTTACTCCCCGCGAATGGAATGATTTTAAAGCTAAGTTCGGAAATAATTACGTATACGAAATACCCGCCGAACCGCATTTCTATTCCGGCGTGCGTTCCTATAAAACGCCGTTATCCTCTTTAGCTTCGCGCAGGGTAGAGTTTTCTTTCGACGAAAACGGCAATGTGGCTTCGGAAGATGAAGTTCTTGCGGCTTCGGCCACGCTGCCTTACGCCGAAGATATGCAGGACAGAAGCTTCACCATGAGCGTAGCCACCCCGGAAGGCGGCGAAGTTCTGCCCGTAAAACTTACCTTTAGTAAAGATTTTGACGCAAAAGGCTATACAAATGTGGTTTTCTTCAACAATGTGGCCGAACTCAGAGAATACGGCAAGAAGCCAAGGGTAATGTCCAACTTCTATTTAAGATTAAAAACCGAACATAAGAGCCTTTTAAAATTCGCCAATCAGCTTAAAGCTTTGGGCGAAAGCATAACCCTTAAAATTTGGCAATACGGCATAGAGCCTGATAAAACCGCCACCGTGCCTTTATACTACGGCGACGGAGCCGAAAAACTGCCGATAAAAGTTATTACCGACGCCAGATTTGTGCAAGACGGACGCAAACTTGTTTTGACGCCTTCCGGAGCGATAGGCGTTTTATCGCCCAAAGGCGGAATGCCGGATATTATAACTTCTTCCGTGGTAGTAAGAATACCTAAAAACCAAAGAGGCGTTCTGCTTAAAGTGCTGGCTTCTTCAAAAGACGTAATGCCGATAGAAGTTATGCCCAGCTATGACAAAGCGACGGTAATCATCAAACAAGGTTTCTATATTAACCCGAGCCTCGGCAAAACTTTGGGCCCGGTCCTGCCGGAATCATTGGGCGTCAGCGAAGCTTTCGCCACGAACCTGATGTACATAGTAAACTATCTGCCGGGCATTTTATCTCCGCTTTTGAACCCGCTGGTAAAGAAATACGGCGAAGTCGCCATGTTTAAAGTTTCAATAGGCATATCAATGCTGGCGGCGATACTGCCTTCCGTATTCGGCTTTTACGGCTATGCTTCCACCATGGAGCCTACCATGCTTAGGACGATTTCTTTGGGATTGGCCCTGTTTGCTTTGGCTTTCTCAATCAATATAAGAAACGTAATCGGCAATTCCCTTATAAACATGAACAGGGGGGGGATGCCGATATCCAAGGATAAGAAAAAGGAAGATAAAAACCTTGCCGAATCGGTAAAAATTACAACCGATATTTTGGCGGAAAAGTTTAAAAACCTTTTCTCCTCGGGAAGTGATTTTTCGATGCAGGATATTTTGTACTATAACCGCAGCTTCATAAATAAGAATTTGGGCACGATGGCTTTCCTTATAGCGCCCTCCGTGCTGAACTATGCGGGCAAGCCTTTCGGCTTTGATTTTAACTTCGGCTGGGACGTGTCTTTGCCTTTGTACGCCGCTTATAGCGCGTATGCGGGATACAAAGTCCAGAAAACCAACTTGAGGGACAATATAATAATAGACCATATTAAAAATGACGTCTATCAAATGGAAGATATTTCCGCCGAAGGCGCAGGCGCAAAAACGGCCGCGGAAGCAAAAGAAAAGAACCTTTGGAACGATATTAAAGAGGTGTTTAACATAATGCTTCATAAAGAAGGCGTTATGGGGATAGTTTCGGGTATGTCTTTGGCTACGGCGCATGAACTTTCCGTCAGCAGCGCGTTTTCCTCAACGCTTTATCAAATCGTCCCGGACGGCGACATGGCCACGATTATGGTTATAGGCGTTCTCTACGGATCTTTGATGCTCGGAAGGCTTCTTGGCAATATCACTACGACCAGGATGTCTTCGGGCACTTCCTACTTTGCATACTCCTTGCTTTCCGGCTTGGGTACTGCGGCCATAATGGGCGGCATTATGGCTGATTCGCCCTATACGATAATCGCCGGCGGTGTAATAGCCAGCATAGGTATAGGAAATTACTTCTCGCAGATGTTCGCTTATATCATAAGAAAGCACCCGGAACTTCAAAGCCAGCTTTCGCAGGCGTTAAGCTTTACCATGCCGCTGGCCGTAGGGCTTTCAATGCCGATAACTTACCTTAACGACTGGACCGGCCTTCCTTACGCCCGCGTAATGGCTTCTTTGGCTATGCTCGTGGCCAGCATGGTCTGCACCAAAGGAATGCTTGATAATTCCACGCTCTACAAATATGTAGTTCAGGAATTTAAAGAAGCTTCCGATTATGTAGTCGGCCTTTATAAAAATAAAATTAAAGGCGGCGATAAAGACGATGGTCAAAATCCTTCTTCCTCGGAAGGGGAAAATCCGGCAAAATAAATTAAGCAAATAACATTTACGGCGGGGAACTTAAAAGTTCCCCGTTGTTTTTTGCGTTTTTCGGCTTATTCTTAAATAGGACGGGAAAATGCTTTACAACCCACCATAGAAATGTTAGATTTGTGGTGTAGGTGCAGTCATTTCATCTTTTAACGGAGGTTGTGATGTTGCTTACGGTCTTTTCTTTCATTGTCTTCACATTAGTCGTATACGGCATTTCTTATTACAAAACCAGAAATGTAAACACCCATACCGAAACGGGCTATTTTCTTGCAGGGCGCGGGCTTACGGGATGGGTAATAGCTGCTTCGCTGATGCTTACCAATCTTTCCACCGAACAGATGGTAGGCCTTAACGGACAGGGCTATACCGATAATATGTCCGTAATGGGCTGGGAAGTGGGCGCCTCGCTGGCTTTGATAGTGGTGGCGTTTTTCTTTCTGCCCCGTTACCTTAAAAAGGGATACGCCACGATACCGGATTTTATCGGCGAGAGGTACGATACCGTTACCAAGCAGGTGGTAAACTGGTTTTTCCTCTTTGGGTACGTATTGATATTCGTACCGATAGTTTTATATTCCGGCGCGATAGGCCTAAGCGGCATTTTCGATTTGGAAGGCACCTTCGGCATAACCAAAATGCAGGGTATTTACGTGGTGGTATGGTCTATAGGCATACTCGGCATAATTTACACTTTAAGCGGCGGCCTTAAAATTATGGCCATAGCCGATACGATAAACGGTATAGGCCTTTTAATAGGCGGTTTGATGATACCGATTTTCGGCCTTATGTATATCGGCGGCGGCAACCCCGTTGAAGGCTTTAGCGTATTGGTGGAAGCCGTGCCGGAAAAATTTAACGCCATAGGTTCAAGTTCCGACCCGGTGCCTTTTGCCACAATGTTTACGGGTATGTTCCTTGTAAACTTGTTCTATTGGGGCACAAACCAAACCATTATTCAAAGAGCTTTGGCCGCCAAGGACCTTAAAGAAGGACAAAAGGGTATTTTGTATGCGGCGATATTAAAACTTTTCGGGCCTTTGTTCCTTATTTTGCCGGGCATTATAGCTTTTAAAATATTCGGTCCCGGGCTGGAAATGAGCGATTTCGCCTATCCTATGCTCGTAAAAGCAGTATTGCCGTGGTTCTTGGTGGGATTCTTTGCCGCGGTGCTTTTCGGCGCGATATTAAGCTCTTTCAACGCCGGTCTTAATTCTACTTCCACCTTGTTTACTCTTAATATTTACAAAGAATACATCAACCCTAAAGCAAGCCAGGACGAACTTGTAAAAAAAGGCAAGCTCGCCGCCGCGGTGCTGGCGATATTTTCAATGATAGTCGCGCCGATGATAGCCAATGCTCCCAACGGCTTGTTTGACTATCTGCAAACCGTAAACGGCTTTTACAATGTGCCTATATTGACTTTAATGCTTATCGGCATGCTTAACAAAAAAGCCCCGGCGATTTCCGCCAAGATTACTCTTGCCATATTCATCTTGGTTTACGGCACCACTCAGCTTACGGCTATGTCCGGCGGTTTTAAAGCTTTTATGGCGGGCGGCATGGCCGATCCCGCGGCTTTAAAAGGCGTGGCGGCTTTCTTCTACAACAATCTGCCGGCTTGGTTTGTACAGCCTTTGTTCTCGTTCTCAAGCATACATTATCTGCATATCTTGGCGATATTGTTTGTGATATGCTCCCTGTTTATGATTGCCATGGGGCATTTCTATCCTTCCAAAAACGAGTACGAAGACGCCTTGGACAGACACATCGTCGATACTACGCCTTGGCGCAAGGCCGTGCCGGTCAGCATAGCGATATTCTGCTGCGTAGTCGGGCTGTATATTTTGTTCTCAAAACTCGGCATAGCGGCTTAATTTTTAAACGGGGCCTTGCTTTAAGCGGGGCCCCGTCTTAACAAAGGGGTGTTTATGGATATCAACGAACTTAAAACCAAATTTAAAAAGATTTTCGGGCGCGACGGCGCGGCCGTTTTTTTTGCGCCGGGCAGAGCCAATCTGATAGGGGAGCATACCGACTATAACGGCGGATACGTATTCCCGTGCGCGCTGACTTTCGGCACTTATTTGATAGCTTCCAAAAGGCATGATTCAAAAGTAAATTTTTATTCCGTAAACTTTGAAAACGAAGGCGTGATATCGGCCGATTTAAACGATATTAAAAAAGAAAACCGCTGGGCCGATTACCCTAAAGGCGTTCTTGAAACTTTTAAACAAGCCGGCCATATAATAAATACCGGGTTTGACGCTTTATACTTCGGCGACGTTCCCAACGGGGCGGGGCTTTCTTCTTCGGCTTCGATAGAAGTCGTAACCGCCGTAATGATAAACGATTTTTATAACTTCGGCTGCAGCCTTATAGAGCTTGCCAAAATAGGCCAAAAGGCGGAAAATAATTTTGTCGGAATGAATTGCGGTATTATGGATCAGTTCGCTTCCGCTATGGGCAAAAAAGACAATGCCATTCTTTTGGATTGCAACACCCTTGAATATTCTTACTGCCCGATAGCTTTAAACGGTATTTCAATACTTATAGCCAATACGAATTATAATCACAAGCTTACCGGCAGTCAGTACAATACAAGGCGCAGCCAGTGCGAGGAAGCTTTAAAACTTGTACAAAGCCGGTTTAAAGTAAATTATCTTTGCCAGCTGAAACCTTCCGATTTGCCTAAAGCGGAAGATTTGGTTAAGGACGAAACGCTTATTAAACGTATGCGCCACGCCGTAACTGAAAACGCCCGCACGCTTGAGGCCGTCGCCCTGCTTAAAAAGGGGGATATAGAAGGCTTTGGCAAACTTATGGACGCTTCCCACACTTCCCTTAAAAACGATTATGAAGTTACCGGCCCGGCTTTGGACGCCATGGCGCAGGCCTTGCAGGGGTGCGATGGCGTATTGGGCGCAAGAATGATGGGCGGCGGCTTCGGCGGATGCTGCATAGCTTTGGTCAAAAACGAATTTTTGGAAGAAGTCCAGCAAAAAGCCGGCAGGGAATATGAAGCGGCTTTAAAAATCAAACCGGCGTTTTATATCGCTCAGATAGGGGCCGGCGCAAGGAAATTATAATTTGTAAGAGGTTCTACATGAAGAATATTTTAGTTGTCGGCGGGGCCGGTTATATAGGCAGCCACGCCGTTAAAATGCTTAAGGAAAAGGGCTATAACGCGGTTGTTTACGATAATCTTTCCAAAGGGCACAGGCAGGCCGTGCGCGGTATGGAGTTCGTAAAAGGCGACTTGGGCGACAAAAAAAAGCTTG
>NZ_CALGEO010000031.1:0-16603 GCF_937881865.1 Candidatus Proelusimicrobium excrementi | reverse complement strand
AGGTATCCAAGTGAGTAAAAAATCAAAATATACTCAAAAATAGAAAATTGCTAGCCGTGAGGATTAAACGGCACGCGAGGGAAAGCCTCAATGCCGCCCAAAATCGGCAAAGTGCCAGCCGCGAGGGCTCAACATAGACCGATTTAAAAGAAAATTGCCGCCTGCGAACAAGAAAGACAGGCCGAGTAAAAAAATATGAGAACGCAAGTTAGACCGAAAAAACAAAAAGGGCCGCTTTCGCGGCCCCCGGTGCGAGGAGTAATGAAGTTACAAGGAGTATGTTTATGAAGTTCTTAGGAGAGTTAAGGAAGTATGCACCGTTAAAATCTGTTAAATACGGCTATTTCTTAATTTTGTTTATGTTTACTATCCAAGTGCGCTCTTTTTTAATGTATTTGTTTTTGATTTTCTCAGGGATTTTCAGCGCAGGGCTTTCGCAATAAAAGCCTTTTATTTGATATCCGCCTATACGGAAATCCGGCACGCCGCGGAAATATCGTTTCAAAGCGGAATCAAGCTGGGCAAATTCTTTCGCCAAAGGTTCCAGCTTTTCCCTGCGTTCAAGCAGTTCAAGCATAACTTTATAGAGCCCGGCCCCGCTAGGGGAAAAGCCCTTTTCCGGGCAATCAGAGTCAAACATTTCTTTCATACCAACCTCCGCTTTATAAGAACGCCCGCGGAGCGCCGCTTTTTTTGCGGCAATCCTTTTTATGGATTTGTGGGAGAGCCGTCTCGCCTCGGGGCCGAAGCCCCGCTGCTTTATCCGCGGGGGCAAGCCTGTGGCTTTCGGTTTGAAACGGTTTTGCCGTATCAAATCTGATACAATCGTATCAAATATTTTTCACTTTGTCAATTTTTCAGACGTAAAAACCAGATTGACATTTTTATAATATTTGTTACAATTTTATATAGGAGCCATAAAAATGAACCTGGGACAGAAAATAGAACAGCTGCTTAAAATGACGGCAATGACGAAAGTGGAGCTTTCCAAAAAGCTGGGGCTTAAAGATTCCAGCGTGGTTTCCCACTGGGTAAAAAACCGTTTTAAGCCAGACAGAGACAATATGCTTAAACTTTCCCACGTGTTTGAAAAGCCTGTTTCCTATTTTACCGACGACACATTCTCCTATTCCGCCCAGGAAGCGGAAGAGGAGCAGTACGATAAAAAAATTTACGAGCTTCTTTCCAATCTGCCTTCCGGCAAGCCAATAGGCGTACTTAACGAAATAAGGGAAGAGTTTTTCAACATATCCTATTATTCCCAGCCGGAAGAATATCTGCCCGTAATGCTGGAAGTAAAGGGCCAGCCGCCTTTCGCTTTAAAAGTGGCAGATACCGCCGCCTGCCCGTGGGCGCAGAAAGGAGAGTACCTTATTTTCTGCCCGTCCGCGCAGATAGCAAACGGGAAATTGGTCCTCGTAAAAACCGACGGGCTTTTAAGCGTTAAAAAAGTTTCTTTTACCGCTTCAAAAGCCATATTGGAAAACGCCGCAAAAAAAACTTCGCGCCGGCCGCGCGCCGAAGTGGAAGTTATAGCCCAGCTCTTAGCTTTTTACAGAAAACCTTAATACCCGCCGCGAAACGCCTTTTTGCCTTAAAAGCCTTATAATTGTAAAATGTATTTATAATACATCTTTCTGATTTCGGAGATTAAACTGTTATGATTATATTGTGCTTAAACTGCGGAAGTTCTTCCGTAAAATACAGTCTGTTTGACAATACCGCCAAGAGAAATATAGCCGTAGGGCTTATAGAAAGGGTTGGCTATGATAACGCCGTCATATCCCAGGAAGCCCCCGGCAAAGAAAAATTTGAAGTTACTTTCCCCTGCCCCGATTTTAAAACCGCAATTGAGCGCACCTTAAACACTTTGACGGATAAAGAATACGGCGTAATTAAAAATATGAGCGAAATAGGCGCCGTCGGCCACAGAGTGGTACACGGCGGCCCGCTTGAAAAATCAATGCTCATCACGCCGGAAATCATAAATCTTTTAAAAAGCATTTCCGATTTGGCGCCGCTGCACAACCCGGCGAACGTTCTAGGCATGGAAGCGGCGATAGCCGTAATGCCGGGAATTAAACACGTGGTGGTTGCCGACACCGCCTGGCACATGACGATGCCGGCCAGCTCCTATATGTACGCTTTGCCGTACAAATGGTATGAAAAATATCAAATCAGAAGATACGGCGCGCACGGGACTTCGTTCCTTTACAACGCAAAAAGAGCCGCCGTTCTTTTGGGCAAAAAACCTTTTGACTGCAATTTAATCATCTGCCATATCGGCAACGGCGCAAGCGTAAACGCGGTAAAAAACGGCGTATCTTTCGACACCAGTATGGGCCTTACCCCGCTTGAGGGCTTGGTAATGGGAACCAGAAGCGGCGATTTTGACGCTTCAATCGCTTTCCAGATGATGGAGCGCGAAAATATTTCCCCTAAAGATATGTACACCATTTTGAACAAAAAATCCGGCGTACTCGGCATTACAGAAAAATATCAAGACAGACGCGATATTGAAATCGCCGCGGAAAAAGGCGACGAACGCTGCAAGCTGGCCATTGATATGGAAACTTACCGCATTAAAAAATACATCGGAGCTTATGCCGCCGCTTTGGGACACGTCGACGCGATAGTCTTTACGGCCGGCGTCGGCGAACGCGCCCCCATATACAGGGAAAAAGCCTTAACCGGGCTTGAATATATGGGCGTAAAATTGGATATTGAGCGCAACAAAGCCGCCCTTACCAAGAATGCGGAAAGCTTAATCTCCGCAGAGGACAGCGCGGTAAAGGTGTTTGTAATACCGACGGACGAAGAAATCGTCTACGCCGAAGACGTCGCCGCAATCTGCGAAGGCCGCTACGACATACACACCAACTTTACCTATTCCTTTGAGAGCGCTTCTTACAGGAACAGCCTCAGGGATGAATCGCTCAAAAAAGAACTGCTTAAAAAGCCTTTCCTGAGGAAGTGTATAATCAACACGCCTGAGGAAATCCTTAAAGCTTAATCTCTTTTGCCCCCGGCTTTAGTTTCGGCAAATGCACAAAAACGGCAATATTTTATATTATATACTTATACACTTTTAAAGGAGTCATCCATGAGAAAACCGACAGCAATCGTATTATTTGCTTTTTTACTCGGCATAGCTGCCACGTGCAGCGCACAATCCGCCGAGGAGCTTAAAGATTCAATATCGGCCAAAGAATCTTTGCACATTGACGGCGTTATTGAAAATCAGAAAAATTTAAGCCTTATACAAGAACTTGAAAAATGCGGGAACCTTAATTTAAAAAAGGAAAATTATGAAAATTTCCTTAATTCCGTAAAACTTTTGGCACCGCAAACGACTCTGCTTATTTTGGTTGATAAAACGCACAGCGTAGGTACGAATTTTGATAAAATCAAATACGAACTTTACAACGGCGAACCCCGCTTAAAAATGACGCCGGAAACGCTGAAAGCTTTTAAAGCCATGGCCGCCGCCGCAAGAAAAGACGGCATAAAAATATGGCCGGTTTCAACGCACAGAACTTATACCTATCAGAAAGGATTATTTGACAGAAGCGTAAAAAGAAACGGCATTGAACACGCAAATAAATACTCCGCAAAACCCGGGCATTCCCAACATCATTTGGGCACGGCGGTTGATATAAACTCCGTAGAAAACTCTTTTGCTTACACTAAAGAGGCGGCTTGGCTGGCCGAAAACGCCGGCAAATACGGATTCAGCCTTTCCTTCCCCAAAGGAGCGGAAGAAATTACGGGTTACGCTTACGAAGCCTGGCACTTTAGATATATAGGCACGGACGCCGTGGAAATGCAGGATAAGTACTTCGGCGGGAGCCAGCAGAAATTCCTGGAATTTATGCATAAATGCGTATTTAAAAAATAACGATATAAAAAAGTTAAAACAGAAACGCCGCTTTTTAAGCGGCGTTTTTTATTTCCGTAAAAGTCTGCGGAAGATTAATTTAAAACTTCAAAAGAAACTTGATAAGTTTTGCGGCCTTCAAACTTAAGCCGGTGTTTGCCGCTTTTTATCGGCCAAAAGCATTCCCTGGAGCGGGGGCACGGCAGATTCTGTCCGTCGATAAACCAAAAGCCTTCCTCAGAAGCTTTAAATTTTATTTGCTGGGCTTCGGCCGCCAAAGACGGACTGCTTACAAAAACGTCTCCATCCGCCGGGAATATTATCCCCTCCGCCGCGCCCAAAACTGCGCCGGCATCTTCCTGATGTTCTTTTAAGGGAAGAGCGCAATGCTCTTTAGGCAATTTATCCGCCGGGAAAACTTCCCTTACCGAACCGGCACAGTTTTTTGAAGCCAATTTGCCGCTTACCGGGCAAATATCGGCGTGAGCCAAAGAGGCCGGCATATCAAAAGAAGAGTCTGTTTCAAATTTTTCGGACGAATAATTGCCGTCAAGAAATACGGCTATATCCCTAAGTATCGGCGCGGCCCCGGTTATACCGGAAATGCGGCGCATGGGCGAAGCGTCAAAATTGCCCACCCATACGGCAACTGTAAAACGGCGGGAATAACCTACGGCCCAATTATCTTTATAATCTTTGGAAGTACCCGTTTTTGAAGCGAAATCAAAAGGCATATTCAAAGGGGAATTAAGCCCGAAAGCCGCCGCGCGGGCGTTGTTATCGGAAAGGATATCCGTAAGCATAAAGGCGGTTTCCTCGCTGAAAAACCTTTGCGCCCGGCCCGCTTGTTTTACCTGCGGATTTAAAGCGTAGACCATAGGCCGCCATACCCCGCCGTTGGCCAAAGCGCGGTAGGCGTTGGCAAGCTCAAGCAAAGTAACTTCCCCGTTGCCCAAAGCCAAACCGAGGCCGTAGAAATCGGCGTTTTTTTCCAAAGAGGAAAAACCGGCTTTTTTCAAAGTTTCAAGCACTTTATACGCGCCGAGCTCCCCCGCAACCTGCACCGCAGGAATATTGTAAGAACACGCCAAAGCCCGGCGCATGGAAGGAGCGCCGTGGTATTCTTCGTCATAATTTTTCGGCCTGAACGAACCTTTAAAGAATTTATCTTCGTCTTCCACTTTGTCGGAAGGCAAAAAGCCTTCTTCAAACGCCGTTCCGTATACAAAAGGTTTTAAAGCCGAGCCCGGCTGCCTTAAAGACAAAGCCCCGTTGACCTGCCCCGAAGAACGTTCGTCAAAATAATCGGCCGAACCCGCAAAAGCCAAGACCTCGCCCGTTTTATTATCCAGCACCGCTGCGGCGGCATTGGTTACATTGTTCTTTTTTAAAGCTTCAACATAGCCCGGCAGGATTTCTTCTATATAAGACTGGATTTTGCCGTCTATCGTGCTTTGTATCAGGGCCGCCCCGGCGGGAGCTTTGCCAGCGACAAAAAGCCCGTAATGCGGCGCGGTAAATTTTTTATTTTGAGGAGATATTTTTATATCTTCCTCAAGGGCAAGCGCGTAAAGTTCTTTGTTTATAAAACCGTTTTCCAGCATACGCCGGAGCACTTCATCCCGCCTTTTTACGCCGGCTTTTAGATTTTTTAAAGGGTTGTACTGCGTCGGGGATTTTATCAGCCCAGCCAAAAAAGCCGCCTGCGAAAGAGAAAGGCTTGAAGCGTCCGTATCAAAATAAACCAAAGCGGCGGCTTGCACTCCATAAATGTTTCCGCCGAAGTTTACCGTATTAAAATAGGCTTCCAAAATTTCTTCTTTACTTAGTTCCCTTTCAAGCGCGGCGGCAGCGTAAGCTTCTTTCAGTTTACCTTTAAAGGTGCGCTCTTTAGGGTTTATAGCGTTTGCCAGCTGCTGGGTAATGGTCGACGCGCCGGAAACGACTTTGCCCGCGTTTATGTTCTGCCACAAGGCCCTTGCCGAAGCTTTTAAATCAACTCCGCCGTGTTCAAAAAAGCGTTTATCTTCCGCGGCCAAAACCGAAAGGATAAGCCAGGGGCTGACTTCCTCCAAAGAAACGGGCAGCATTACGCCGTCCTTGCCCGAAAGGATATTGCGAAGAGGCAGAAAGTTTCTGTCAGTTACGCTGACGGAATTATCCGGACCGAAAAAAGGCCGCGCCTCCGCATAAGAGCGGGGCGCGGAACAAAATATCAAAAACAACAATATTACCGCTTTAAAGCGCATATTATTTTATCGTATACTCGCCGGAACCGGTCCTGCCGTATACTTCCGGCGCGTACATAGCGTTTACCCATGCCGGCGGAACTTTGAAATATCCGCTTGTGGAAGCCGTAACGGTATACTTAAATTTATAAACGCCTTTGGGCATATAATCCGCAAAAGCGGCGATGCTGTCGTCATAAATTTCCCTGCGGTGGAACGGATTGTAATAGCTTTCAGCGCCGTCATCGCCTGCGACGATATCGGCGCCTTCCGTGGCCAAACTCTCGTCAACGATTTCAAAACCGGCCGGCAGATAATCCTGCAATACAACAAAACGGCGGGCCTGATCGGTCGAAACCGTGATTACGACTTCCGCTCTTTCGCCGGCCTTTAAAGAATTGTTCCCGCCAAACGGTTTAATTTCTTTTTCCACCTTAAATCCGGCGGAAACTGGTTCTTTAAGTTCCTTGGGGTAATAAGCAAGGCCAAGGCTGTAATAAAGTTTGCCTTTGCCTTCTTTGCCGGCGTTTAAAACGACTGCATCCGAATTTTTGAAAAATTCTTTAAAAGACTTTTCAAAAGAAGCGAAATCCTGCTTTCTGCCTTTAAAAGAGGCTTCAAAAATATTTTTGCCGCCCTCTTTTAAGAAAGCTTTAAAGTCGGGCTCCTGCGCTTCGTTTTTGACATAATAAGCGTTAAACGCCCTTATGACGGCCGCATTTGTAAGAGTGTTGCCCCAAGCTCCGTCGGGGCCGACCGAAGCGTTAAGGTAAGCCGCGGCCTGATAATCCTGCGGGAAAGGCGCGTTTTGGGAAAGCAGAGCCTCCAAAGCCATAGCCGTAACTCTTACGTTGGAAGTATATATCCAGCGATAGTGGGACGGAGCTTCAAAGTGGAGGCCGCGTTCGGATATTTTGCCGTAATTCATAATATCCGCATAAAGTTTTTTGAACGCACTTTTCCTCTTTAACAGTTTGGCGGCTTTAAACAGATATATTTTAGCTTCCAAACCGAGTTCGCCGGAGCGCGCATACAAATTGCTGAAGTACCCGCCTGCATTGCCGCCCGTCAAAGCCAAAGCGTAAACGGCATAGGCGGAGGCGGCGTCATTTTCCAGAACGTCGTAATCGTAAGCGCCTTTCTGACGTTTTGAAAGATACTGGTTAAGCCAAGCGGAAGCTTTGGATAAAACATCTCCGTCTACGTTAAAACCGTTTTTGCGGGCGTTTTCCAAAACGTCAACGGCATAAGCGGTAACGAAAGCGTCCGCGTAAGAAGCGTGCGGCCAATAAGCAAAACCGCCGGAAGAAGTTTGATAGGAAATTACGTCGTCTATAATAGCCGAAGCTTTTTGATTGATTTCCTCTTCCCCCGCAAGCTTGAACATAAGCAAAATATCTTTGGCCGAAGTATACAAAAGCAATTTGGACATTTGCTGTTCAAGACAGTTATAAGGATAAGTCTTCAAGTAGTTTGCCGCGCCCTGAGCGCTAAGTAATATACTGGAAGAGAATAAAGCCCTTACTTTATTTTGGCCGTCTAAAAGGCTGTTGAAAGGTTTGGCCAGTTTTTGGATTTCCTCGTTTTCGGTAACGGCAAACGTAAAAGCGTTTTCCTCTCTGGAAACCTGAAGCAGAGGCAAGGATGTTTCCAATCCGTCGGAATCTTTGGAAGAAGCCGCCTTAAAAGCAAATACGGCTTTATCCCCCTCGCCGGCAAGGCATTTCCCCGCGACTTTAACGCTGCCGCCGACCGGAACGGTAACGGTTTTTTCCTGAGGTTTTACAAGTTGTACGCCACCGGAAACTTTTATGTCGGTTTCGGCTTTCAGCCCGTCATTGGCGGTATAATTATAAAGAACAAAACCGCATTCAAAGCTGTCCCCCGGGCGCGCGAAACGCGGCAGCAGCGGCTTAATCATTAAAGGTTTGGAAACCTCAATAAAACTTTGCGCTTTGCCAAATTGGTCTTTGGAAGCCGAAACGGCCATTAATCTGAACTTGGTAAGATTATCCGGCGTTTTAAAGCTGACTTCGCCGTTGCCGGATTCGTTCGTCTGAACCGAAGCGGCAAAGAAAGGCGTAAATACGAAATTGCTTCTTAAATCCACTCCGCCCAATTTCGACTCCGAACCGCCGCCGCCTCTGTTTTCGCCTTTTTGGCCGAAGCTCCTTTGTCCGATTACAAAAAGCCTGTTGTCCGCGGTTTCCACGGCAAGCGGCCTTTTGGCGTAGAAGAAAGAGAACGGATCGGGCGTTTCATAAGCGGTCAAAGCCAGCATAGATTCGTCAACGGCAAACACCGTAACAGAAGCCGGCGTGCCGCGGCCTTTGTAATCTTCCGTCCTGATATTAACGTTAACGGTTTGGCCGGGGCGGTAATCGCCGCGTTCGGCGGAAACATAAGTTTTAAGTTCAAATTCTTTCGGCGGGACGTTTAAAACCGTATAGCCGAACTTGGCCTGAGGTTTGGAAAGATCTTCCCCGTTATCGGCGTATTTTTGCTCTTCCGCGCGGCCCTGCACGAGTATGACGCTTATAAAAGCGTTCGGGGCGTAGTTCTCCTTGACGGGAATACTTACTTTGGCCGCGCCGCCTTTAACGGTTTTTACATAATAGTCCAAAACGCCTTCGCGCTCTACGGTTATAAGAGCCTGCGCTTTTTTATAAGGGGATTTTATCAGCAAAGAAGCTTTGGAACCTATTTTGTACTCGTCTTTGTTAAGCTGCAAGGAAAGCAAATCGTCGTCGGTCTGCTTCCAGTAGGCTTCGCGGTCGGTAACATAGAAAGAATAATCCGTATAATTTAAGCGGCCTTTGGCGTCTTTCGACGTTAAAGTAAGATTATAACTGCCGGCTTTTTCCGGAGTAAAGGAATACTGCGCTTTGCCCTCGGAAGCGTTTAAGGAGAAGGAAGAAATGTCTTCCGTCTTTTCTTCGCTTATCCATTCAAGGCGGCCGGCGACGCCGGTCTTCCTTACGCTCATATATTCTTTGCGAAATATTTTCCCCTGCAGCTGCGCCGCGGGCAGAAGCTTGCCTTCGGCGTCAACCGCGACTATGTCAAACGTGAAAGGCTTGCCGGCTTCGGCCATGCGCTCTTCGCTCTTTACGCCGATAAAAATATCCGCCGGAAGTACGCTGACCGCGCTTCTGGCAAAAAGTTTTTGGTTCTGCGGGCTTAATACGCCGGCTTGGACGTATAAAAGCGCGGAATAGCTGACCGAAGGCATTGTAAAATCGAAAGTTTTTGAACCTTTCTCATCCAGCGTAATGCGGGATGAAAGCAAATCTTTGCCGTTTTCGGAATTGGATTGATAGAAAGAGTATTTCTCCCAGCCTTTGGGTGTATAGGCGGAGGGCGTCAAATTGAAAGACAAATCAACGGGCGCGCCGTCCAAAGCTCCGCCGAACATATATCTGGCGCCGAGAGAAAACACCGCCCTTTCCCCGCCGTAATACAATTTGGAAAGCGGAGTCAGCAAGACTTCAAATTCGGCCGGTTTTACGGCTTCCACGCGGAAAGACGCATAAGAATGCAATTCCCCGTTTTCTATGGAAATATTCCAGTAGCCGCTCGGCGAAGAAGCCGGCAGACGGTATTCATAATCAAGCGAGGAGGTTTCCGCATTTACTTCCACTTGTTTGTTTAAAATTTCCTTGCCGCGGGAGTCGCTAATCCTGAGTTTGACTTCTTTTAAGCCGGAATAATCCAAAACGCCGTCTTTTAAAGAGCGTATTATTGATTTTATGTATACGGGCTCGCCCTGACGGTATACGCCCCTGTCGGTAAAAGTGAAAGCTTCAAGCGGAGTGTTGGCGGGATTAAAATCATAGTTAAGATTAAAACGCCAAGGCTGTATGCCGTCGTTGAACTCATTGGAAACCACGGCAACGTCCTCGCCGTTTTTTACAAAAACCCACAGCCGGGGAGTGCGCCAGGAATCTTCGTTGACGGGCTTTAGTTCCGTCCAGCCCGGCGCGGAAGCTATACCGCGTTTGTCGGTAAAACCAGTCCAAAGAACATTATTGGCCAAATCGCGGATTTCCACTTCCGCGTTTCTAAGTTCTTTGCCCGTTTTTAAATCAGCCGCCCAAACAAGAATGTTTGAAGGAGAAGTTTTAAGGCTTACGCCGATATCGGTAATATTATCAAAAGCGCTCTGCCAGCATTCGTCGGAATAATAATGCTTGTTTAAAATCTGCGTAAAAACAAAGCCGTATTTTCCGCCGTTCAAGGCCGGGGCCAAATTGATGAAAGTGTCTACGGATATATTCCTTTCCATATTCGGCGTAATTATATTGGAAAGGAAATCCCCCTTAAGCTGGCGTTTGCGGCACCAAGGAGCTTCGTCTTTATAAAACGTAATAAAATCCTTATAATCAATAAGCTGCTTTTCAACTTCTATGCCGCCGGCGTTAATGGCTTTTATAGGGTGGCGCGCAGGCAAATAACTTTCCATTACTCCAAATCCGCCCTTAAAACTTATATTGGGGCAATAGCCTTTGTTGTCCCAAGTAAAAGTTACGTCGCGGCCCAACCTGTTGCCGAAAATATCTTTTAAATCTTTGCCCAGAGTAACTTGATAGCTTTGCCCGGCTTTAAATTCAAGCCCGCAAAGTTCCACGCGGTATACCCTGGATACGACTCCGTCGTTTTCATATGTTCTGGCCCAGCCGCTGGTATTTGGATCGCACGGAGTATATTTTAAAGCGGGGCTGAAAGTGATGTTTTTGGCGATTTCGCCGGCCGTTACGGGGTTGGTAAAATCCAAAGCCGGGGAGTAAGGCAGGCACTCCGCCTGAGGCTTTAAAGCCAAATCCAAATCCCCGTAGGTATAAAACCTTATGGCTTTATCGGCCGACATTCCCAAATTGCCGGATTTGGCCAAAAGGCCCTTTTTCAAAATCAATTTATACTCTTTGCCGGGTTCAAGATTGACTGCGGGTTCAAAAACGTAAACATTCCCTTTGGCGTAGCCGGAATATTCAAATTCCTTTTTAAACAAATCTTCGTCAATGCGGCTTATTTTAATGGGTACGGAAATATTGCCCTGAACCAGCTCCGCAAAAGAATGAAGCCTGTTTAAATCAAGTTCCATATTAAAAACAACCAAAATTTTAGGCCTTAAAGAAAGCCATCTTTCGCCGTCATACGGGCGGCTGGAAAGAACGGAGGGGCGGGCAGTTTCAAAAGACCAGGAATATTTTTTTGAAAGGGAAGAGCCGTCCGCGCCGCTTTTAAATCCGGCGGGCAAAGTTACCGTATATTTGGTGGCGTTGGCAAGAGGAGATGAAGGCGTAAAAGTCAAAGTTTGGGTGCCTACCCAGCGGCAGGTTCCCTCAACGGGCGGATTTATACTGAGAGGGCAGGCTGAACTTTCCTGTTGGTTCTCCCCGCTTAAAGCCGCCGCGGGACGGTTAAAAGTTACGGATATGCCCGCGCCGGATAAACTCTCGTTTATCTGGCCAAGCGGCCTTTTGGATATCACGCTTAAACCCGCACAATACGCGTTCGCCGTAAAAAACGCTAAAGTAAACAGAAGAAAAGTAAAACGCCTTTTCATAAAATAACCTCCGCCAAGTTTGCTATACTTATTATATAGCTAATATATCATTTTGGGAGGATTTATGTTACTTGGACCAGTAAAAGCTCTTTACAGCATGAAGTTCTATTTGCAAGGCTTAAGAAAATCGGCGTGGAGAGCGTCTTTTTTCATGTTTTACATTTTTGTACTTACGGCTGTGATAACCGCCCTCTTTTCCATATTTATAATGAGGCCGCGCATAGCCGGAGCCGTGGATACATTAATCGACTATATGCCGGAAATGACCATAACCAACGGCGTAATGGAAGTAAACGACAATGATACGCTTAAAATCAGCCCCGAAAATATGGGCGGTTACAATATAGTTTTTGATACCGGCAGAACCGAACCCGTCTATCCGACGCAAATGGCAACCGATAAAACCATTATTTTGGTAGGCCCGGATAAACTTTACTTCTCTTTTAACGGACGCTATCAGGAAACGCCTTTGCCGCAGGACTTAAACGCCAATCTCGACAGAGCCGCTTTAAATGCGGCCAAAGAGCCCATTACGAATATGGCCGCCGGCGCCATATTGGCATTTATGCTTTTGGCGCAGATATTCAGAGTTCCTTTTATGCTGATACTGGCTTTTATCGTAATGTTGATTTTAGGCAAAGCCATGAGAGTCCAAACCGAAAGCGGCGACAATTACAAATTGGCTTGTTACGTGCAGGCGCCGGCTTTCTTAATTTATATAATAAGCTATTTTACGCCGATACCGGGCTTCTTGGTGGGGTTTGCGTATTTGGCGGTATTCATAATTTACGGACAGCTTGTATTTAACGCAAAAAGAGTGCAGACTCTCCCCGATGAACCCGAAGAATCCGAATCCGCCGAGCAGGAAGAGCAAGACGCCGAACAGACGGAGAATGAAGGCGATGATTCTGAGAATAATTAGAAAGTTCAGCTCGGCCCACAAACTGCCGAATTACGACGGGGACTGCGCCAATTTGCACGGACATACCTGGAAAGCCGTCTTTGAAATAGAAGGCCCCGTCCGCGAGTGCGGCATGGTGTATGATTTCAAACAGCTTAAGCCGATGCTGGACTGCGTACTGCCGGACCATAAATTTTTAAATGATATTTACCCCAACCCGACGGCGGAGAATCTTTGTCAGGCTTTGTTTGACAAAACCGCCGCAATGCTGGAAGAGAAAAATCTTAAACTGAAAACGCTTGAAATATGGGAAAACGAGGACTGCGCAAGTGTCATCAGAAAGCCTTAAAGTAAACGAGATTTTTTATTCTCTGCAAGGGGAAGGGCCTTATACCGGCTACGCGGCTGTGTTCGTACGTCTGGCCGGATGTTCCATGGGGTGCGAATGGTGCGATACAAAATACTCCCAAAAAACAAACGCGCTTATGCACCCGGAGGAAATACTTAAAGAAATTAAAAAATACGCTTGTCCAAGGGCGATTATTACGGGCGGGGAACCGTGCGAACAGCAAATAGGCCCGCTGCTAAAGCTTTTGTATAAAAACGGAGTGGAAATCCATATCGAAACAAACGGTTCAGCAGATATAGACTCCGGCTTAGTAAAATGCCTTACGGTTTCCCCCAAAAAAAATCCTTCCGAAGCCATGCTGAAAAAAGCCGACGTCATCAAATGCGTGATAGACGCGCAGGAAGATTCCGCGCGGCAGGCTTTGCAATATCAAAAATATCTTAAGCCGGGTGCGGTTTTCTGCATACAGCCGGAAGGAAACAAACAGGAGAATTTAACCAAATGCCTAGAACTGATAAAACAAAATCCGCAAATAAGATTAAGCGTGCAGCTGCACAAACTGATAAACGTAAAGTAAGCAAAGAAGAAGTAATGCAAAGCCTGCGCAATATTTTGGCTTATATTGGCGATGATCCAGCCCGCGAAGGCCTGCTTGAAACCCCGGCCCGCATAGTACGCAGCTGGGATAAACTTTACGGCGGATATAAAATGAAGCCGCAAGACGTCCTTAAAACCTTTACGGAAGGTTCCTGCGAGGAGATGGTCGTCCTGAAAAACATTGAATTTTACTCTACCTGCGAACATCATTTGCAGCCGTTTTTCGGCACTATTTCAATAGGATATCTGCCGAAAGGGCGTGTTTTGGGCATTTCCAAATTGGCGCGCCTGGTGGAGGTTTACGCCCGCCGCCTGCAAATACAGGAAAAGCTGGTCGCGCAAATAGCCGACAGCCTTATGGATACTTTAAAACCTTACGGCGTAATGGTGGTATGCAAAGCCAAACATATGTGCATAAGCTCGCGCGGCATTGAAAAGCACGATGCTGTAATGGTAACAAGCGCGATACGCGGAGCATTTAAAAAAATGGAAGTCCGCAACGAATTTCTTGAAATGATTAAATAAAATCTTTTAAGTTTTACACAAGGTAAAGCCGAGTTATGAAACGTCAATTAATGGGGATAGTTAACGCCACGCCGGATTCTTTCTACGACGGCAATCCGCAAAACAATTTGGATATTCTTATGGCCAAGTGCAAAGATTATCTGCGCGAAGGCGCGGATATTTTGGATATAGGCGGGGAATCCACCAGGCCGTCCGCCCAGCCGGTATCCGAGGAAGAGGAACTCGCACGCGTAATACCGCTGATTAAAGAAGTGCGCAAAACATGGCCTAAAGCACCCGTTTCTTTGGACACGGTAAAAATCCCCGTAGCTTTGGCGGGCCTTAAAGCCGGAGTGAATATTATAAACGACGTCAGCGGCACGCCCGATAAAGAAATGTTCAGGCTGGTGAAAGATTTTAACGCGCAAATAGTGGTAATGCACACGCGCGGCACGCCGCAGACCATGCAATCCCAAACCGAGTACAATGATTTGCTTGGGGAAATTAAAGATTTTTTGGCGCGCAAAATTGATGAAGCAGTTTCATGCGGCATCGCTAAGCAAAACGTAATTATCGACGTAGGATTCGGCTTTGCAAAGACGCGCGGACAAAACTATGAACTTCTTAAACATTTGGATTTCTTTAAAGATTTGGGCGTGAGAATGCTGGCCGGACTTTCGCGCAAAACTTTTTTAAGCCAAAAATGCGAAGGCGCGCCCAAACGCAAAGCGCAGACTTTGGCGGCTAATTTTGTGGCTTTGCAAAACGGAGCCGACATTCTGCGCGTTCACGACGTAAAAGAAACGCGGAAAATAATCAATTTTTTTGAGGAGATTGAGGCTTCAAAATGACGAAAATCTACCTTACGCAGACGGGCTTTTTTACGGCGCGCCACGGCCACGGCGGAGCTTTGGCGGAAGCTTCGCACGAACACACTTTCCGATACGAAATAACATTTCACGGCCCCCTCAACGCCGAAGGATATTTGATTGATTTCCGCGACTTATCAGCCGCTTTTAAAAAGGAAATAGACGCCCGTTTTGAAGGCAAAGATTTATGCACTTTTTTTGAAAACCCCACGACGGAAGCGCTCTGCATTTGGATTTACCGTCGGATTAATGACCTCTTCCCGCATTTATATTCCGTTAAAGTGGCCGAAGCCGAAGACCGCTGGACGGAATACAGAGGCGAAGAATAATGCCTAAAGCTTTTATAGCTTTGGGCTCCAACATAGCCCCCGCTAAGGAAAATATCGACCGGGCCGTATCCGCGCTTAATCAAGCCGGCACAGTTATAAAAACCGCGCATTATATTGCTTCCAAGCCTGAAGGCTTTGCCGAGCAGGCGGATTTTGTAAATACTGTTCTGCTGTTGGAAACCGACCTTAAACCTTTGCCTCTTCTTAAAAAATTAAAGGAGTTGGAAGCATCTTTGGGCCGTAAACCGACTTTCCGCAACGGGCCGCGCGTGATTGATTTGGACATACTTTTCTATGACGACGAATCAATAAATTTGCCGGATTTGATTATTCCGCATAAGTCATTGGCCGAGAGGGAATTTGTGCTTGTTCCTTTAAATGAAATCGCGCCGGATTTTATACACCCCGTTTTGCACGAAGCCGTAAGCGAACTATTAAAAAATTTAATGCTGCGCAAAAAGCAAAGCACCGTAACGGCTTTATAATAAACCCCGCATCAGCCTAAGCCAAAGCGGGGCGGTTAGTTGAGAACCGGGGATTTAACCCGGAAAGTATCCTATCTTGAACAAAGCACACCTGCCATTTGCATTCCCTTTTTAATACATTTGACGCTCCCCGTATTAAAGTCAGGAACTAAGCTTGCCCCAACCGGACAGCATGTACAGGTACATTTTTGAGGTGACCAAAAACTATTAGAACTTTGCATACATTCACCTCTCTCAGCAGTATTACGGCATTCACAGCTCCATGCCGTTCCGCTATAATTGCATACGGCCTGATGCAAAAAGTTCTCACATCGGTCAAAGCTTTTATCAACTTCTCCCGGGGTGCAATAACTGCAAATGCCCCAGCTGCCGGTTTTCCAAGTTAGTGTGAGAGTATCGCAGGTTACGCTTCTGCTTCTTGTACCCGAACCGTCTTCCCCGCAAGGTTCCGTTTCCGCCGGCTTAGTTGAGGAATCGCAAGTTTTTGGGCATTCTTCCCCCCAGCCGGACCAATTACCGCTTGCGCAGCAGGTTCTGACGATTGTATCGTAAGAGCAGCCGTTAGCGGTATATTTATATTGAACCTGACCGCTTAAAGAACAGCTTTCTGCCCGGGCTAAACTTACGCAGGCAAAAAGACAAAATACTAAAAAAAATACATTTCTAACTGTTTTATCTTTTTGTTTTAGGTTTCCGTCTGAACGACAAGCATTTAAGCTTACAATTTTCTTTTACCTTTGGCCTGATTTTACCCTTTTCTTTAGTTCGGATACCTCACTCACTTCGTTCGCATAGTTAGGTTAAGCAAAGCCGGCGCAGTATCCGAAGCTTTAAAAAAATAAAAATTTACCCAAATATGGAAAATTGCTAGCCGTGAGCGTAAAACTTAGCATGAGTC
>NZ_CALGEO010000030.1:0-4330 GCF_937881865.1 Candidatus Proelusimicrobium excrementi | reverse complement strand
TAGCGGAAGCCGGGCCTTCGGAAGAGGTTTTGCTTTCTCCCAAGAGCGCGGCGGCGAAAAGACTGCTTAAAGCCGTTTTGCCTTTGTAAAATTTTACGGCGGCTTTAGGGCCGGATTATTAAGGAAAGAATTTATATGTTCGTTTATATTTTAAGAAGACTTTTAATGCTGCCTTTGGTTATGCTGGGCGTTACGTTTTTCCTGTTTTTCCTGACGCAGAGATTATCGCCGGAAATGCGCGCGTCGCTTTACGTACAGGACCCAAGACAAATGGGTTCTTTGGAGGAAGTCATTGAAAAATACGGTCTTAACGACCCTATGCCCGTACAGTATATGCGCTGGCTTAAAGGAGCGGTAAAAGGCGATTTGGGATACAGCGAAAGCGCGAATATGCCCGTAACCGCCGCCATAAAGGCTTATTTGCCGGCTACGGCGCAGCTTGCCGCGGCGGCTATGGTTTTGGTGGTATTTTTCGGGGTGTGGCTCGGCATAATATCGGCCGAATATAAGGACGGCTTTATTGACAATGCCGTAAGATTTTTCGTCTTGGCTGGGTTTTCCCTGCCGATATTCGTTTTGGGCCTTGTTCTGCTTATGGTGTTTTACGGAAAACTGGGGTGGTTCCCGCCGGGGGAATACTCTTTGGCTTCGGATATGATTGTACACGGCCCGGCCTTTAAGGCTTATACGGGGTTTTCCCTTATAGACAGCCTTTTAAACCTTAGATTTTACGTATTTTTTGACGTGTTAAAACATTTGATTCTGCCGGCGGTTACGCTTTGTATCGGCTCTTTTGCGCTTATGGTAAGGGTAATGCGTTCTTCAATGCTGGAAGAGCTCAATAAAGACTATATCCGCAGCGCGCGGGCAAGAGGACTGAGCGAATTTAAAGTTATTTACAAACACGCCGGCTTTAACGCCTTGATACCGGTGGTAACGCTGGCCGGAATACAATTTGTCCGCCTTTTGGGTGGAACGGTAATAGTGGAAACGGTGTTTGACTACCCCGGCATAGGCCGCTGGGGTGTGGAATGCGCGCGTCAGCTGGATATAGCGGGGGTTATGGGCTTTTCGCTGTTGGTGGCCGCGCTTTTCGTATTAGGCAATTTGGCGGCAGACATACTTTATACGGTTATAGACCCGAGGATAAGATTAAAATGACGATTAAAACCGTATTTTTAAAAGCTCTTAAGAACAAAAACGCTTTGGCGGGTTTGGCCTTGGTGTTGTTTTTTGCGCTTATTGCGCTTTTCGCCCCGGTTTTGGCGCCTTCAAGCGGGCGCGACGCTTATCAAATGCCGCAAAGCGGATACGGCGTACAGCCGCAACAGCCGAGTTCGGAACATTATTTCGGCACTACGGAAAATCAGTATGATCTTTATTACGGCATAGTGTGGGGGGCCCGCATGGCTTTTAAAGTGGGGATAACTGTAGTTTTCTTCGCTTTGCTTATAGGTGTGCTTATAGGCGGCGCGGCGGGTTACGCCGGCGGCTGGACGGACGAAATTCTTATGCGCCTTACGGATATAATTTTTGCCGTGCCGAGCATGGTTTTGGCCATGGTCATAGCCGCAATGCTGGGGCGGGATTTAAGCAATATGATGATAGCTTTAACCGTGGTATCCTGGCCTTCTTACGCGCGTTTGGTGCGCGGGGGAGTGCTGAGCGTTAAAGAAAGGGATTTCGTTACGGCCGCACGAGCCTTGGGCGCAAGCAGAGTTAGAATCTTTTTCCGCCATATTATCCCCAACGCCATTTATCCCGTGGTGATTATGGCCAGTTTGGATATCGGCTATATAGTGCTTACCGCCGCCTCTTTAAGCTTTTTGGGGCTCGGCTCGCCCGTCGGTACGGCGGACTGGGGGCAGCTGGTGGCGCTTTCCCGCAACTGGATTTTGGGCGGGCACGGAAATCCCTTTGCTTATTGGTACACCATCGTAATACCCGGCGGCGCGCTTTTGCTGTTTGTTTTGGCTTGGAATTTGCTCGGCGACGCTTTCAGGGACATTTTGGATTCCTCCGCGCGCAAAGCTTAAAACGCCGACGGAAGAAAGGGTAAAACGCGGATATTGAAGTAAAAGCTAAAATATGCTAAATTAAGTCAATGGAGAGAAACGGCGCGGCCGTTTCTTTCTTGTTATATCAAACTTATGGAAGGAACTTATGAAAACCGGCAAAACGATTAAAAGCAAGATAAAAGAAGTTAAAAAAACGGAGAAAAAGGCGGTTTCCGCTTTAAAAACCAAAGCCGCAGCGGTTAAAAAGGCTGAAAAGAAAGCCGTAACCGCCGTAAAGAAAACGGCTAAAACCGCGGTTTCCGCGGCTAAAAAAACCGTAAAAAAAGTAAAAAACAAAGTCGTAAAAATTGAAAAAGCGGTAACGGATTTAAAAAAACAATCAGCCGCAAAAGCCAAAGAGCAAGGTTCGGCTTCGGACAGGCTTACCCCGCAGGAAATCAAAGAGATTGAAAAGCATCTCCTTGAAATGCGCGAAGAAGTGCAAAAAAGAATAAGAACCAAAAAAGAACACGAAATGCCGGAAACTGAAGTCGGCGACGAGGCGGACGTGGCTTCCCAAAGTTTGGATAAAGAGGTGCTTTTTGAATTAAACGGCAACGCCCAAGCCCTTTTGGATCAGATAGAATCCGCCTTAAGGCGCATAAGCAAAGGCATTTACGGCACTTGCGAATATTGCCGCTGCCAAATCCCGAAAAAGAGGATTTTGGCTTTGCCTTTCGCAAGATATTGCATAAGATGCCAAACTTCCAACGAAGGCATAAAAAGATAAAACCGCGCCGTTTTGAAAGAATGGTTTTCATAAAAAGCCCCGGGTGGTAAAGCCCGGGGTTTTCTGCGTATTTAACAGGCGTTTTAGCGGGGCCGGAGCATTGTTCCACGTCATAAAATTCTTTACTTTCGCTTTTAACCGTAATATAATTATTATATATGGCTTATATTTATTTTTCGTCTTTAAAACCCTTATCCGCCGGGATAGAATCTTACCGGGGGAAATATGAAATTTGAAAGGCTTTTGCGCCGTTACCGCATTCTTTTGCCGCAGCAAAAGCTGGTAGTTATATTTTTACTTTATATGCTTGTCGGGCTGGTACTGCTAAGCCTGCCTTTCGCGCAGAAAACGTCCGTAGGATTTATAGATAATTTGTTTACTTCCGCTTCGGCGGCTTCCACCACGGGGCTTGTTACGGTGCCGACCGGGGCCTCTTACACTTTCTTCGGGCAGTTGGTTATTTTGCTTATGATGCAGTTCAGCGCGTTGGGATACATGAGTTTCAGCTCTTTCCTGTTCCTTCAGGGCCATTCCAAACTGCCGCGCGAAACCAAAGAAATCATGAAAGCGGAATTTTCCGTCCCGCAGGATTTTAATTTAAACTTATTTATAAAGTCCATTATCTTTTTTACTTTGTTCGTGGAAGGTTTCGGCACTTTGTTTTTGTTTTTGACTTTTTACTTCAACGGGGGGGGATTTTTTTCCTCTTTATGGAGCGGCCTTTTCCACGCCGTTTCGGCTTTCTGTACGGCCGGGTTTACGCTGTATCCCGATAGTATGTCCGGCTTTTTAAAGGTGCCTTTCGTTACGGAACTTACTTCCATTCTAGCTTTGCTGGGGGCTTTCGGTTTTATACCTATAACCGAAATAGCGGAAAATATGATGGGCCAGCCAAAGAAGATTTCTTATACTTCCCGTTCGATATTCTTTTCCTTTTTGGTTTTGATATCTTTCGGCGGAATAATGCTTATAATCTTTGAACCTTCTTTAAAAAACTATGATTTTTCCACCCGCGTTTACGGCGCGTTTGCCCAAGCCATTAACGCAATGACAACCGCCGGCTATAATAATATAAACTTGGCGGCTTCTTCCGCGCCCGCGCTTTGGGCTCTTATGCTTTTAATGTTTATAGGCGGCGCGCCGGCGGGTACTTCCGGCGGTATCAAAACCACAACCGCGGTAACGCTTTTTGCCGTACTCGTAAGCAGGCTTAAGGGGAGGGACTTCGTCCGTTTCAACGGCAAGGATATCTCGCAGGAAAAGGTTTTTGTGGCGTCTTCCGCACTTATCTTTTATATGATAGTGCTGTATGCCGTCATTTTGCTGCTTACTATAAGCGAAAACGCCCCTTTCCTTGAAATACTTTTTGATTCTTTGGCCGCTTTAAGCACCGCCGGGTTAAGCCTGGGGTTGACTGAACAGATGTCGGCTTTCGGCAAACTGGTGCTTATTTTTGCGATGTTTGTCGGCAGAATAGGCGTAATTACATTCGGTTTGGCTTTCTTTATGCGGGAAAGACAGCCGCGCGAACGCGAAGAAGAAC
>NZ_CALGEO010000029.1:0-8951 GCF_937881865.1 Candidatus Proelusimicrobium excrementi | reverse complement strand
CACCTAAAAAAATACCGCTCCAAAGCCGAAACTTACGTTTATGAAGCGCAGGATAAAATAGGCGGTCTGTGCGGCTCTTATACCGAAAAAGGTTTTACTTTCGACTACAGCGGCCATTTACTGCACACTTCAAAACCCGCCGGGAAGAAACTGGCTGAAGAGCTTCTTCGCGGCAATAAAAAAACTATCAACCGTCAAGCCTATGTTTTTTACAAAGGCAAAAAAATAGATTTTCCATTTCAAAACAATCTTTACGCCCTTGACGCGGAAGAAGTTTCCCGTTGCGTGAGCGGGGCCTTAAAAGCATACGCCAAACCCGCAACAAATACGGATGTATTCAGCGGCTGGGCCTTATCTTTATACGGCAAAGGCATTTGCGAAGCTTTTATGTTCCCGTACAACTCAAAATTGTGGAATTACCCGCTTAACAAAATGTCTTCGGCCTGGTGCGGCAAATTTATACCGGCTTCCGCGCTTGAAGATATTATAAAAGGGGCTTACGGCAAAAGGAAAAAAGCCTTCGGCTACAACAGCGTTTTTGATTATCCCCAAAAAGGCGGATGCGCGGCGATATGCGAAGCTCTTGCGGCGGATTTGACTAATATACAGCTAAATTCGCCCGTAAAAAACATAGACGTAAAAAACAAAACTTTTACTGCGGGCGGCAAAAAAACGCATTATGACAAACTCGTCAGCACCATGCCTTTGCCGGAACTCGGCAAAGCGGCAAAAGGCCTGCCGGCAAAAATACAAAACGCTTTTAAAAAACTAAAGCATAACAGCCTGTACGTTCTCAATATAGCTTTTGAAGGCAAAGCCCCCAAAGGACATTGGTTCTATTTCCCGGAGGAGGAGTATCCTTTTTACAGGGTGGGCGTACAATCGGCTTTTTCAAAAAATTCCGCCCCGAAAGGCTCATTCAGCCTTTATATAGAATTTTCGCTTAAGCAAAACGGACGCGCGGACTTAAATAAACTTAAAGCCGCCGCGCTTGAAGCTTTAAAAAAACTCGGTTTTATAAAAGAAGAAAGCAAAATTTTAACCGAAAAATGGATTTATATCCGCTTCGGATATCCGATTTACGATAAAGCCTACGCCAAAGCCAGGGCCGAAATCCTTGCTTACATGGCTAAACAAGATATATACTTACTTGGCAGGTACGGCGCTTGGGAGTACTCTTTCATGGAAAAATCCCTGCTTGACGCCGCCGCCCTCGCCAAAACATTATCAAAGGTGAAGTTATGAAGATTCTTATATACGGCGGCAGTTTCGACCCCGTCCACAAAGGCCATTATGCGCTTTTAAAAGCGGCCGTAAAACAAATCAAACCCGATAAAACCCATATTTTTACGGCTTATCAATCGCCGTTTAAGGCTTCGCCGGCGCAGCCTTTTAAATTAAGAATGCAAATGGCCAAAGACGTTTTGGGCCGCTTGGGCAAAAACATAATTTTTGACGATTTCGAAAATAAAAACGCCCGCGTAACTTTTACCTGGGAAACCATTAAAAGAGTAAAAGATCTTTACCCCGGCGCGGAAGTTTATCTGCTCGTGGGCACGGACTGCCTGAACGACCTTCACAATTGGAAAAACAGCCAATACATTTTTGAAAACGCCGCCGTCGCCGCCGGCAGACGAAAAGGCTTTGAGTTTAAAACCAGAGATTTTAAATATTTGCCGCTTGAAGGTGCCTTCCCGCTGGTTTCTTCCACGCAGATAAGAACAGCCGTACTTTGCAACGGCCTTCTGCCCAACAACATTATGCCGCAGACGGCCAAAACCATAGAAGAAAAACAACTCTACGGCCTTAACATACACAAATGGCTGCAGGAAAATTTAAGGCCAAACAGGTATTTGCACGTCAAACTGGTTGCGCAGAGGGCGGCGGAGCTTGCCCAAATATACGGCGCGCACGTGGAAAGCATGGCGCTTGCCGCGATACTCCACGACAGTGCAAAATGCATGAGCGGAGAACAGCTTATAGAATACTGCATAAAACACAAAATAAAGCCGAACGAATTTGAAGCAATTTGCAAACACAGCCCGGCCTTGCTGCACGCCGACGTTTCCGCGGATTTGGCAAAAAAACTTTTTAAAGTAAAAAAACAAAATGTTTTAAACGCTATAAAATATCACACTTTGGGCCGCCTGAATATGACTTTGGAGGAAAAAATCCTCTTCGTGGCGGATATGTCCAGCAAAGACAGACGCTACGCCGAAGCGCGCAAAGTGCATCAGGAAGCGTTAAAATCTTTGGACGAAGGCATGAAAGCCGCTCTTCGCGTGAAACTTCTTTTTACCGTTCAAACGGGCAAATGGCTCGCCGGAGCCGGCATTAAATTATGGAACGAAATTATCTCAAAAAGCAATTAACTTTAAGGCTTGTAATTTACTGCGCGGCGGCCATTCTGCTTTACGGGGCCGCGGCCCAGTATCATTCTTCCGCGCCCAGCCTGATAAAAAGGACGGACGAGCCCGTCAACGTGCTGCTGCTCTCAAACCCGCCCATATTTATAGCTTACAATCCTAAATTTAAAAAGGCGGTCGTCAACAATCTGCCAAGCTCAAAAAAAGCTTTGACGGCGGAGGAAATCCTGCAAAAAGCTAAAATCAACGAAGATAAAGTAATCACCGTGGATTTGCGCCCGGAGAAAAGAATAGAATTTTGGGACGGATTTAAAAGCAATCTGCAGTCCTGGCGCGTGAAACCTTATATAATATTTTCTTATTTTTATTCCTATATAAAACTGAAATGGAAAGGCAAAACGGATTTATCCTTCGGCGATTTTATTTTGATAAGCGCGGAGCTTTCCACATTGAAGACATCGGATTTCGCGGTGCAAAATCCCTTGGTGGATAAAATTATAAAAGGCAAAAAACAAAAAGAAACGCCCATACGCATCACCACCGACATCAAACCCAACCAAACCGCGCAAGGACCGCTGGTTATAGAAGTTTTCAACGCTTCGGGCCGCAACGGCCTGGCCGGGGAAGTTACAAAATTTCTTAGGGATTTAAACAACCGCGGCGTAATAAATATAGACGTAATAAACTACGCCAGTTATCCCGAACTTCTGGAAAAGACCAAAATTTTGGATAACACCGCCCGGCTTTTGGAGATACAGCAAACGGCTTATCAGCTTGGCCTTGAAAGCCGGGAAATATACTCCCAGCGCGATAAAAACGCCATATCGGACGTAAAAATAATTTTGGGCAAAGACTTTGTATTGCCAAAACGCTCTAAATAAATGATAAACTCTAAAATGTAGACTTTTATAATGAGGTAAACTTATATATGGATAAAAAACAAGCCAAAGAATTCGTAATAAAAACAGCCCGTTTCATAGACGACAAAAAAGCGGAGGACGTAAAAGTTTACGATTTATGCGGCCTTTCCAGCCTTTGCGACTATATAGTAATAGGCACGGCCACTTCCGCACCTCACCTTGAAGCATTGGATCTTGACGCCGGAACCGAACTTAAAAAAGACGGCGTTTACAAAACAAACCGCGACGGCGGACAAACGGGCACTTGGCGCGTTTCGGACTACGGTTCATTCATGATGCACATAATGACACAGTCTGCCAGGGAATTCTATGCGCTTGACAAAATTTTCAGTTTCGGCAAAAACGTAAAATGGCAGAAGCCCGCGCCAAAGAAATCAGCCGAGGCGAAGAAACCCGCGGCCAAAGCCAAAAAAACCGTTAAGAAAACTTCCGCGAAAACGGTTAAAGCTGACAAGAAACCCGCAAAAACGGTTAAAAAAACAGCAAAAGCTCCGGCGAAAAAAACAGTAAAGAAAACATCAAAAAAATCCACTAAATAAGAAGGAAAGAGAATGCTCAACAGTTTAAGAATAAAAATACAGGACAGACTTTTTAAAGACCAATATTTTTCCGAATTTGAAACTTTGCCGCAAGTTGAATTCGCCCCGCCGCCATCGCACATAGACGCGGATATTTCTTTGGTATGGGCAATGTCTTCCGCAAAACAAATAAGGAAGAACCCTTTGGACATCGCAAAAAAAGCCGCAAAAATTATAGAACAGCTTGAAGAAGTCGCCCAGTGCGGATTTTTGGCCCCGGGTTTTATCAACATAAAACTTACGGACGCTTTCCTTACGGAGGCCGCGCGCGACAGACGCCTTAAGGACAGAGATACCGCCGGCACAATCAGCAATGAAAAGATTTTGATAGAGTTCGTATCCGCAAACCCGACGGGGCCTCTGCACGTGGCCAGCGGGCGCGGGGCGAGCCTAGGCGACAGCCTTGTAAAAATACACCGCGCTCTCGGTATAGCCTGCGACGCAGAATATTACATTAACGACGCCGGCAACCAAGCCCAGCTTTTGGGAGAATCATTAAAAGCCAGAGCGCAGGGCAAAGAACCGCCCGAAAACGGTTATCACGGCGAATACCTTATAGATTTGGCAAAGAAAATCCCCGCCGCTCTGCCCGAAAGCGAATACGGACGCTTCGCCATGGAAGAAATAATAAAGACCCAGCAGGAAGACATGAAAGCTTTTGACGTCGAATTTACACGCTGGTTCCGCGAAAGCGAACTCCACAAAGAAAAGGCCTTGGACAAAATTCTGCAAATGCTTAAAGAGCAGAACAAAGTCTATGAAAAAGACGGCGCGGTGTGGCTCGGCACCACGTCCGACCACGATGACAAAGACCGCGTTTTGGTGCGCGCCGACGGTCGCCCGACTTACTTCTTGGCCGACATAGCTTACCATAAAAACAAATATGACAGAGGCTACACCAAACTTATAGATATTTTAGGCGCGGATCATCACGGTTACGTACCGCGCATGGAAGCCGCGGTAAAAGCTTTGGGCAAAGAGCCCGCAGCCTTTAAAGCCATAATACATCAGTTGGTGCATCTTATAGAAAACGGAGAAAAAGTAAAAATGTCCAAACGCGCCGGAACGTTTATAACCCTGCGCGAACTAACCGAAGACGTAGGCCGCGACGCCTGCAGATTTTTCTTCGCAGGAAGAACGCCCAACGCACATTTAAATTTTGATTTGAACGTCGCAAAGAAACGCAGCAACGAAAACCCCGTGTTCTACGTGCAATATGTACACGCGAGGATTTGCTCCATTTTCAAAGCCGCGCAGGAAAAAGGCTTTGAACCTTTGCCGATGACTTCAAGCGAGAACCTCGCCCCACAGGAAAGAACTTTGCTCAGCAAACTGCTGTGGTTCAGGAAAACGCTTGAAACCTGCGTAAAAGATTTAAGCCCGCATCATCTTACTTCGTACCTTACGGAACTTTCCTCTCTGTTTCATGCGTTTTACGACGCTTGCAGAGTAATAGACGAAGCCGACCCTCAAACCACGCGTTCGCGTCTGTTTACGTGCAGGCTCGTTCAGGAAAGAATAGCCAAAGGGCTTGAACTTATAGGCGTAAGCGCGCCGGAACATATGTAGGCTCCGGGCCGGCTTTAATTTCGTTGTATTTTAAATTATTAAAGGAGAGATAATGAAGAAATATCTAATTCTTTTTACCGCCCTTATAGCGGCGGCTTCGGTCTTTTTCTTAATAACGCCATCTGCGGAAGCTCAAACGCAGGAAGGCGCACAGGGGATAGAAAAGGCCAATCAGTATTTTAAAGACCGCTTGTATTCCAAAGCAGTAGAAGCTTACAAGCCGTTTTTAAATTCCAAAAGCGGTAATTTAAAGTATGAAGCCGAACTTAAAACGGTTCTTTCTTATTATTACCAGGGTAAATTCGATACGGCTTTAAATCAGCTTTATTCTTACAAACTTCCGAAAGACAACCTTTGGAAAGCCAGATATTATTTGATACGTTATAATCTGCTCAAAGGCTATCCTTACATACCGGCGCGGTATCAGGAATCTTCGGAAGACGTCACTAAATTTACCGAAGAACAAAAAGAAGAAGCCGCGAAAGAAACTCTTTTAAAACTTTGGGATATGCGCAAAAGTTTGGCGGATATGCCGGCCGAAGACAGCGAAGAGTATCTCCCCTCCGAATATCCTGCCGCTTACGGGTGGACCGGCGGCTCTCCCTATGTAAGGATACCCGATTCGGCCAAATATACGTCTTTATTTGACAAATTAATATCATATATGGCTGGTAATGAGCTGAAAAGCCGCGAGGAACTTTATGAAGAAGCCTACAAAATAAAAGGCAAAGGCCGCCCGACCTCAGCCGAACTTTGGCATATAGACCGCGTTGATTTGATAGTAACGGAAGGCTCCGAGGGCGACATAACAAAAGCCGGCTGGATGCAATACATATCGGGCATGACCGATGATTACAAAGAGTTATACGGAGTAAAAAAATACATATTTAAGGCAAAGGAAACTCTGGCAAAAGCCTTGGCCGCATATACAGCCGCACAAACTTTCAACGAATTTGAAATGTATGAAGACGCCGTAAAAACGCTTGACTACTGCATCTCTTTGGATTTAAACGTTATAACCGATCAATGCAAAAACTTAAAACAGGAAATAACGAGGCCTAGGGTGTCTTTCGGTGAGGGAAACAAAATGACCACCGCCCCCAATCAGGAATATAATTTGAAGGTCAGCACCAGAAATCTGGAAAAGTTTTATATCCATATTTTTAAAATAAATCCTTCAAAACTTAAAAATTCCAATTCCAACAGATACAACCTTAACCTTGGCAAACCCTCCCGCACTTTGGGCATTTCCGTCGCTTACGATAAAAAATACGCCTATTATACAAGCAATGTGGTTCTGCCTAAAGAAACAAGCGGTTTTTATGCGATAACGTTAAGCCAAGACAAAGAATACAAACAAACGGAACATTATGAATGGAATGATTCGCTTCTCGTTGTGAACTTGACGGACGTCGCCGTAGCGGGTACGGCTTACGCAAAAGCCAAAAATTTGGAAGCCAAAACGAGCGCCGGCAATTTTTACAATGTATACTCGCTTGATCCTAAAACAGGCATTGCCAAAGCGGGCGTAAAGCTTGAATACGGTACCTCAAAAACGGCATATACAGATAAAGACGGCCAAACCGTTTTGGCGCATGAAGAAGACAAAGTTTTACACTTGTTCGCCTCCAAAAACGGGAATTACGCTTTGTTAAACGGTCTGCATTTTAACAAGAACGAACAGGCCAAATATATCCTTGCTTTAAACACGGATATGGCGGTTTATAAAGCCGGCTCCCCCATAAAAATACAGCTGACGGCGGCGGAATTTAAAGGTGCGCAAGGCTATGTTTTGACGGAAGGAAAAACCGTAAAACTTACGGTAAGGGGCCCAAATTATAATAAACTGGCAGAAAAAAACCTTAAACTTGATTCCATGGGCTCGGCGACCTATGAATATAAAACCGACAAAAACGCCATGCTCGGACGTTACGAAATAACCGCACGGCTTGATAACGCTTATGGCTCCGCCAATATAAATATTGAAGCTTTTAAAGCGCCGGAATTTGAAGTAAAATTCCTTAAAAACAAAGACGCTCTGCAATTTAACAAACCTATTGAAGCGAAAGGCAACGCCAAATATTATTATGGGCTTAATACGGCGGACGCGAAAGTCTCTTACAAAGTAACCAAAACTTCTTTCTTCCCTTTCTTTTGGCGCGGCTCAAGATATTATATTGAGGATGAAGTCATAAAACGCGGGGAAACTTCAACCGATAAAAACGGCGATTTTAAAATAACCTTTACGCCGGAAACGGAAGAGGAGCTGAGCAAAGCCCTACCCGCAAAATATATTATTTCCGCTTCCGTAACGGATAAAGCCGGCAATACTATTAACTCTCAAACCGAGTATATTGTAAGCGGCAAAGCAAAGTTTTTCTCCGTGGACAGCAACAAAAACTTCTTCCGTCAGGCCACGCAAAATACTTTAGAAGTAAAAATGATGAATATAAACGGGGAACTTTTGGCGGGCAAAGCTACCGCAAGGCTTTATACGGCAAAAGCTCCCGAGAACTTTGGCTCATGCGGTGAAGATTACTGCGCCGACGGTTTCAAAAAAGACAAGCTGGCCCGTATAGACAAAGTTGAATTTACAACCGAAGGACCTTTACACTTTGCAGTACCGCCGCTTAAAGAAGGCTGGTATATGCTTGAATTTACCCCCGAAGGAGAAAACGAAGCCCCGGAAGACGCATCATTTGCGTTTATGGTGGTAAATACGGAAAAACCGGCTCTTTCCTTGCCGGGCAACCACCCCGCGGTTGCGGAGTTCAAAACCTATTATCCCGGGGAAAAAGCATTAATTTTAGTCGGCTCTTCACAAACAAAAGGCAATAAATATATTGAAGTTTACAAAGACCAATTTTTAGTTTCCAAACATACTCTCACGCAGATCGGCCCGGCCATAATGCAGCTGCCCATAAGCAAAGCTTATCAGGGCGGAGTAAGCTTAAGGTGGTTCTCCGTATATGATTATGAAATGTTTGACGGTAAGACGGATATAACGGTGCCTTATGTAAATTCCAAACTGAATTTGGAACTTTCGTCCACGGAATTTTCTTTCCCCGGGGCGAACAAAAACGTAAGCCTTTCCGTTCTTGACGAGGACAAAAAACCCGTAGACGCCAGGGCCCTGATAACGGTTTACGATAAATCATTGGATTATTACAGGCCGCATTCCTTAAACACTCTGCAAGCCTACGAAACAGGTTACGGCTATAACCCCTTTGCTTCCTCCCTTGAAGGCGGAAATTTTGCAGCCCCTATGCCTATGTTCTATTCTGCGGCTGCCGCCGGTATGGAACGCGGTGTAAGAAACGCAACAGTACGCTCCGCTTCGGTTAAGAAAGAGGCGCTTGCCTATGACGCGGCAGAAGCCGTTGAGGAAGCTGCATTCGACGATCAAGTAAAAGGAGCCAACGTTATACGCGGAATTGACGGCAGTTCCGCCCAAAACGGCTCAGACTCTTTGCGTTCGGATTTCTCCCCCAACGCTTTGTGGCTGCCGAATTTAGACG
>NZ_CALGEO010000028.1:0-2988 GCF_937881865.1 Candidatus Proelusimicrobium excrementi | reverse complement strand
CCCTGGCTTTGGGCGTAAACTGCGGCGAGGGCAAAGCCGAGTTTGGCGACAAAACCGGCTCTTTGACAAAGACTCTTTTTATAAACGTCAAGGGTGCGGACGGCGCGGCAAGGAAATACACTTTTTGGAAATGCCGCCCTACCGGTAAAACCGGGCAGACTTACAAACGCGACGGGGAAACTTTAATTGAAGCCGAATTTGACGTTTTGGCCGATATATCCAAAGAGCGCGGCAAGAGATTCGGCATGATAGAAGACGTATAACCCGCGCTTAAAACGCGTTTAAGCAAACGCCGGGCCCGGCGGCGACTCCGGGCCTTTTATAAAAAAGGAGATTAATATGACGGATTTGGAAGTTCTCTGCCCTAAAACAAAACGAGTAAAACTTTGTGGGCGGGAAATTGAAATAAAACCTTTAAGCATAAAGCAGGCCGTGGATTTATGGCGCATAATCAACAGCTTTAAAATAGAAGCCGACGCCGTAAAAGAGGGCCCTGAAGGCTTAAGACTGGCTAAAATTCTTGATATGGCCGGCAGCAGTAAAAGCAAAGATATTTTAAACATTCTTACGGGCGGCGCTCTTAAAGACGTATCAAACCCGCAGGAAAAAATCAGCCTCTTGGAGCTGAGTTTTTTGGCCGAGGCTTTAAGCGAGGTAAACGATTTTAAAACCTTGTTTTTAAATTTTACTCAGGCTCTGAAGGCAGCCGCGGGGCGGACGCGCTTTCAGACGCCGTAGCTTTCTGCGCGTCCGCTTACGGCTATCGCACGGAATATATACTTTCCCACGGCGTTGAATGGCTTTTATGGGCCTGCCGCAAGGCCGCCCGCGGGTATAAAGCGGCGTCGCCGCGCGTTCTTTGCGAAGCCGATTTGGCAAAAATAGGAATAGGCAAAAATGGATAATATAGCAAAATTCTGCGTAGAGCTTGAAGCCGTTTTCAACGGCGGCGGGCTCAAAGAAATGTATAAAGATTTCACCGACGCCGGCAAGGAAGTTTCCGCAATGTTTGAGGATCTTCGGCGGGAAGCCCAATCCGGCGGGGACATTATCGCCGCGACGGCTTTTTCGGGTTTCTCTTCTTTGCAAAACAATTTGGAAGATTTCTGCAATGCGGCTTCGGAATCTTTCGGCCGCCTTGACGTTTTAATTAAAAACGTTTGGGAAAACATGGCCTCAAGTTTTATAAACTCTCTTGCAAAAATGGCGGCGAACAACATTATCGCTTCCGTATTCGGCGGGGGCGGTTTGCTTGGCGGCGTTTTCGGCGGGCTTTTGGGCAGCCGCAGAAGCGGCGGGCCGATAGATAAAACGGGTCCTTATTATCTGCACGCGGGGGAATTCGTCCTTCCGCCGGAAGTCGTCGGCGCGATAAAAGGCGGTTCTTACACCCCTAGTCAGAACGCCGGGCAAAATTCTTCTTCCTCCGCCGGAATTGTAAATATAACGGTAAATACGCCGCTTACGGTAAACGGTTCGGCCGAAAGAAACGACGCGCAAAAACTCTGCGAGGAAATTTCCCGCGCGGCGCGCCGCGGCGTCAGCTGGGCCGTGGAACAGGCCAAAATAAGCTATAAAATAGGCCGCGAAAGGAGCTCTGAAAGTTCATTATGATTAAACCGATAGAAATTTTAAAACCGAATATCCTTGAAGGCGCCCTGCTTTTTGATTTGCAGGGGGAAGACATCTCTTTAAATCAAGGACGTAAAAACACCGTATCCGGCGGTTTCAGGGCAGTATTTGAAGCCCCGGTAAAAGTAAGCAGAATGCTGATAAAAAATACGGATATCTCAAATATCCAAATAGGCGTTAAAACTTCCGCCGAAGCTGCAGATTTTACGCCTTTTGCCGATTTTGATTTGGTAAAGAGCGGGCGCGATATTCTGCTTTCTTTTTCCGCTCCGGCGGAAGCCTGCGCTTTTGAGTTTTCCTTTGCCGGCGCGGAATCTTCCGAAAACATATTTTTTTATAACTTTATTCTTACGGATTCTCTTCTTTTGCTGGATAAAGCTTTAAGCTCTTTTACTCCGTCGGGCTATTTGCGCGGGGGATATCATTATACGGCGGGGGGAACTCTTATAACTTGGAAAGAGTTTAGCAAAAATTCGGGCTCGCTGGTTCTTGAAAATTTGCCCGCCGCGCTGAAGCAAAAACTTGAATCTTTATGCGATGAAAACGTTTTCCTCACTTTTATTTTTTACGGTTCTTATGATTTATCGCAAAGTGGGGAATACGCTCTTACCTCGCCTTTAAAAGCGGAACTCAGCCGCAGCGGCGGGCTTTGGACTCTGCGCCTTGAAATAACGGAGAAATAATATGAAACAGCTTTCCTCTTTAATGACTGAGGCTTTAAATTCTCCCTCGCCGGGCTATGTAAGGAAGTTCCTTCTTCACCGCCGCATTTGGGATGAAACCGCCGGCAAATATATTTTCGGCGCGGCGGAAGACATAACAAAATACGTAACGGAAACGGGCTGCATTAAGTGGAAACTTGATAATGAGGGCTACGGCGTGTGGAATGCCGCCGGGCTTTCCGTTACGCTGGATGCGGGGCTTTTCCCTTCCGGGGAAGCTTCATCCGTATACGGCGCCAGGATAGACGTATACGCCGGCGTTTTTAGCTCGGAAGGGGAAAATTACGCCAAAATCTTCCGCGGATTTATCATGAGGGAACCTTCTTTCAATTTTGAGGAACGCTCGTGGATAATTTATTTAAGCGGGGAGCTGTCGCGTTTGGGCTCTTACGGTGCGGCGGAACTTTCGATAGTAAAAAAGGAAGTTTTGCTTTCCTCGCGCTCCGCGGATTCTCCGGCTTCGGAAGACGGCGGCTATATTGATTTTACTTTGCCTGATAAAGCCGTCGGCGAAATCCTGGATTTGCGCTGCGGCCCGCTTGAAAAGGGTTTTGAAGCGTCCTCCCCGCTTAAAGCCGTCAACGAGTATGAGGCAAGCTCGCTTAACTCTTATAAATATCCGGGCAAAATTACA
>NZ_CALGEO010000027.1:0-13505 GCF_937881865.1 Candidatus Proelusimicrobium excrementi | reverse complement strand
CTATATGCAAAGCCGTTAAAATGGCCGCGCCGGCAAAACCGCCGCCCACCGCTTTAAAGCCGAAAGCGCTCTTTAATATTAAAATTACGGTTGCCGGCATTTGATGTATGTTTACCACAAAAATATATAAAGCCGCCAGCAGATATAAGCCGCCCATTATGGGCACCAGCCATTCGCATACCGCGGCGATGCTTTTTACCCCGCCTATAATCACTATCGCCACGATAAGGGAAACTATTACTCCTATCAAAAGCCCGTTTATGCTGTAAGCGTTGCCCAAAACGTCCACTATGGCGTTTACCTGTAAAAATCCGCCGCCGCTTATCGCCATTAAAAGCCCGCATACGGCGAATATTACGCCCATCCATTTCATTTTAAGGGCGTTTTTCATAATATACATCGGGCCGCCTACATACTCTTTTGTAGTTCTTAATTTTACTCTGTATTTTACCGCCAGCAGGCATTCAGAATATTTCGTAGCTATGCCGAAAACGCCTATCACAATCATCCAAAATACCGCGCCGGGCCCGCCCGTCGCAACGGCCGTCGTCATGCCCAAAATGCTGCCGGTGCCTATCGTCGCCGCCAATGATACGGCCAAAGCGCCGAAATTGCTTACCATGCCTGCGGAATTATCCCTTTTCAGGGAAAGTTTCATCGCTTTAAAAATATATTTTTGTATAAATTTAAGTTTGAAAGTAAGATAAAGATGAGTTGCAACCAACAGCAATATCATCGGATAAGTCCATATCAGTTCATTGATACGGTTTATTATATTTTCCAACTCTTGCATAGAGTACTCCGTAATCTTTTTATATAATTTTATTATCTTTATATTTTATCATTATTGGAAGTTCAGCGGTGTCGGTATCTCAAAAAGAAATAAATAAAAACGAACCTGTTTTTACTGCCGGGGAATATTTGCGGAGCAAAAATATCAGCTTTGAAATTCCCCAAACTTTGCTTATGCTCCCTGCGGCGTGTTTCGGCGCGGGCTTGGGCGGTTTATCCAAAAAAACTTATAAGCTTATAGGCGATATTGAAGTTATAAATGATGATTTGGCCGTTATGCATAATTTTGCTTTGGGCGCGCCTTTATGCGTTTTATTGGCGGAACTCGCTGCCGTTTTGGGTGCAAAGAAGTTTCTTTTGGCCGGTTCTGCGGGGGTTTTGGCGGAAGGCCTTTCTTTCGGCGACAGAGTTTTGTGCCGCGGCGCATATTCCGAAGAAGGCACAAGCCGTCATTACGTAAGTGAAGAATATTTACCCGCCTGCGGATTTGACGTCCTTTCCGCTTTGCCCGTAAAGGCCGCCGGGGACAGCTGGACTACCGACGCGTTTTTCAGGGAAAACAAAGCTTCTGTGCAAGCCTACCGGGAAAAAGGCTGCCTTACCGTGGAGATGGAAGCTTCCGCTCTTTTCGCTTTCGCCAAATCACGCGGATTTGAAGCCGGCGCTGTCTTTGTTATAAGCGATTTGCTTTACGGCGGCTTTTGGCGTTCGGTGCAAAAAAACGCGCAAACTTTAAAAGCTTTGCGCGCTCTTGTTGCCGATCTTATAAAAATTCTCTAACCGTTGTTTGCCTGGGCGTTTTTAAGAATATCCCAGAACTGTTCCACCGTCTGTATGCGTTTTGCCGGGTCTTCATCTAACGAGCGGATAATAAGCTCGTCTATTTCCTTGGGGATATAGGAAGCTATCTGCGAGGGCGGAACTATCTTCTTGGTTGTTACGTCAAAACCTTTGACGCTCCAAGGCACCTGCCCCACCAAAGCTTCGTAAAGGCATACTGCCAGGGAGTAAATATCCGATTGCTTGGAAGTAAAACCTTTTTGCTGTTCCGGGGACATATAAGCCGGCGTTCCGGCCACCGGGCGGGAGCTGTTTTCGTTTTCTTCCGTAACTTTTTGCGCCACGCCGAAATCCATTACTTTGGCTATGCCGCTGTCGGAAATCATAATATTCCCCGGCTTTAAATCGCAGTGTACGATATTGTTTGAATGGGCGTAGCTTAAGCCTTGGCAGACGGAATCAAAAATATGTTTTACTTCTTCAAACTCTATGTAGTTGTCGATATCAAGGCGCGTTTCAAGCGTTTGGCCGTCCACGTATTCAAAAACCAAATATAAGCTGTTGGCGGTTTCTATTACGGTATAAATTTCAACTATGCAAGGGTGATGCAGCATGGCGACCATTCTTGCTTCCGAAAGGAATTGCTCGCGCACATAATCGCTTCTTAACAGTTCCGGCTTTATACGTTTTACGGCCACTTTGCGTTTGAGGGCGTTGTCGTAAGCTTCGTAAACTTTACCCATGCCGCCTTCGCCTATGGGGCGGATAAAATGGTACTGCTCTTTTATGTTTACTTCTTTAAGCTTGCGCCCTTTTACGTCCACCGGCCCGCCGAAAACGTTAAAATACCTCATAAGCACGTAAAAGCCTATTACCAGCACTACGCAAATGAAGTAAACGAAGAACCACGGCGGCAAATGATAATCGGAAAGGGATTTTTCGGATTTATGTCCCGAAGGCCTTTGCGCCTCGTATATCATTTTTTTTATCGTCTCCGCTCTTGAAGCGCGCGGATTTAACTGCAAAGCGGTTTCTATATCTTCCGTAGCGCGCATGATGTCCTTCTTTTCAAGATAGCTGTGCGCGCGGGTGATATACGCTTCCACATTGGAAGGCCTTTGAGCTATCGCCTGGGAAGAAAAATAATGGGCGTTGTCAAACTGGCCGAGTTCTTCATACGCTCTGGCAAGCAGGGTAAGAATGCGCGGGTCTTCATAGCCGTTGTCGGCCAAACTTTGGCATGCGCTTACCACAGTATCGTATTTGCCGTCTTCGAACTTGCGCTGAATTTCGTTTAAAGCGTTTTCCAAAGCGGAAGCTTTTTTGATGTCGGAAGCGTCTTCTATATTCTTAAATCCGGCCGAGTATCTTCCTTCCACTATTATGGGCGCGGCCTGAACGGCAAACCCGAATATTGGCAGAAGACATAAAATTAAAGCCGTTAAGAATCTATACATATTACTATCTTAGAATAAAATTAACTATAAATACAATCATTTTTAACTAGAGGCGGTATTTTGTTGCGTATAAGGCCGGTAAATTTCTATCATATAAATATGGAAGGGGTAATAATTTCTTTAGCGATATTGATTTTTTTGTCGCATTTATTTTCGGCGATGTTTGTAAAGACGCGCATGCCGGAAGTTCTTCCGCTTTTGCTTTTGGGCATACTTCTCGGGCCTTTGCTTAATATAGTTTCGCCTGCCGATTTCGGCATGGTCGACCAAGTTTTTACAAGGGTGCTGCTGATAGTGATTTTATTTGAAAGCGGCCTCGGCTTAAGAATATCCCAAATAAGAAGCACATGGGAACAGAGTTCCCGCCTTACCCTGATAAGCTTCGTCGTGATTATGTGCGTCGTCGCTCTGTTGTCTAAAATAGTTTTGAATCTCCATTGGGCTTACGCGGTTATTTTGGGTTCCATTTTGGCCGATAACTCCTTCGCGATTATAATTCCTTTAATATCCAAACTGAACATAACCAATACCACAAAAACCGTACTTTTGACGGAATCCACCATAGGCGGGGTAATATCCATAGTCGTAACTATTACTTTGCTTAATATGGCTAAAATACAGTCTTTTGACGTAAGCCTTATAGTCGCCAAAATAATATATACATTTATGGTCGCCTGTATAACCGGCGGCGCGGCGGCGATATTCTGGACCACGGTTTTAAATAAAGTCAGGAAGTTGGAAAACGGGATTTTCCTTACTTTGGCTTTCGTTTTGGTGGTATATTCAGTCTGCGAAACTTTGGGTTCGGACGGCTCAATCGGGGCTTTCATATTCGGCATAGTGGCCGGCAATATAAGAACTATCAGGAAGCTCCACGGCTTTAAATTTATAGAGCGTTTTACCATGAACGTAAAAAGCAAGGCTTTCAACGATACGGAAAAGAGCTTTTTCAGCGAGGTCGTTTTTGTCCTCAGGACTTTCTTCTTCGTCTATATCGGCATTTCTATGCAGCTGAGCAGCCTTTATTCCATACTGTGCGGGCTTTTGTTTACGCTTGTGATATTTATGGCCAGAATACCTACCGTAAATTACGTGCTTGAAAAATCGGTAAGCCGCATAGACAGCGCGGTAACTTCCATAATGGTGCCGAAAGGTTTGGTTACGGCGGTTTTGGCGTCTTTGATTATGCAGTCGGGCGTGCCCGGCGGCGTGATACTGCAAAATACGATTTACTCGGTAATACTTTTCAGTATTATTTTGGCGACATTGCTTTCTTTCTTTATAGAGAAAGGCTGGGGCATGCCGGCGGTGAACTTCCTGTTTAAAAGACATCGGGAGTTTTACCCCGACGCCATTCCCGCGCCGGCGGCCAAGAAAGTCGAAATCGGCCACCAGCAGAAGCATTTGATAGCCAAAGACAGATAATTCCCTTACCTATAATTTATAAGCGAAAGAAATTAATACGTCTTTAGTGTGATCTCTGCGGTAAGAAAAGAAAATTTGCTTATTGCAGCAGGTGCATTCGCATGAGCAGGGGGATTTTATATCTTCCGTTTTTACTCCGCACTGTTTAAGCTGGCGCACTATTTCGGCCGTTAAATCCACAAAAATCCTGCCGCCTTTCCTGATGACGCAGGCCGCGTCAAACTGCTGCGCAGCGTCTTCTTTGACTTCAAAACAGCAAGCGTTTATATGCGGGCCGATATAGGCGCAAAGTTCTGCGCCGGGCCCGGCTTTTTCTTTTAACAGTTTAGCTGCTTTTGCGGGCATAAGGGCCGCCACGCCGCGCCATCCGCAATGGCACAGGCTTATAAAATCGCCACGTTTATCCCATATGTATAAAGGTACACAGTCGGCCGTAAGAATCATTACGCCGGTTCCTTTAAGCCCTAAAATCCAGCCGTCGGCTTCATGTTCTTTTTGGGCGCGGTAAGCCTCTAAATCGGTTTCGTTTAAAATACTTATTATTTTATCTCCGTGAACCTGCTTCAGCCCCAAAATTTTTTGAGGGGGAATATTTAAAGCGGAAAACAATTTGTCCGAATTTTCCTTTTCCCTGCCCGATCCGGTTTCCCTTGAAGCCGTCCCGCTGATTATTCCTAAATTTATAAGTCTTTCGTCTGAAAATATTTTCATATATAAAATCTGTTCTCTTTTACTTTAAGTTTTTTGCCGCCGATAATATTTAAAGCCAGTCTGGCGAATCTTTCCGATAAATCGCTTGCGTATATCTGCGTTGAGGATTTCCCGCCGGTTTTAAGCAAGCCGGCGCGCAGCAGAGCTTCTTTTGCTCTTTTGGCTATTTCTTCGGCGGAATCTACCAGCGTAACCTTCGGGCCGAGGAATTTTGCAATGTCTTCCTTTATAACGGGGTAATGTGTGCAGCCTAAAATTACCGTATCGGCTTTGTCGGTTTTTAACGGCGTCAAATATCTTTTGATGGCCAGCTTGCAAATATCGCTGCCGGCAAGGCCTTCTTCTATTATTGGTACGAAAAGCGGGCAGGCGTATTGCGTAACGGCTATCGATTTATCAAGCTTTTTTATATTCTTTATATACTCTTTGCTTTTTACGGTGGCTTCGGTGCCGAGTACGGTTACTTTTTTATTTATCGCCACTTTGGCCGCGCAGGCCGCGCCCGGTTCAATAACGCCGAGTACGGGGGCTTTTATGTGCCTTTTTAAGACTGGCAAAGCCAACGCCGAAGCCGTATTGCAGGCGACTAAAATCAATTTAACTTTTTTGCTTTCAAGAAATTTGGCGATGTTTAAGGAGTATTCCGCAACGGTTTCTTTTGATTTGGACCCGTAAGGAGAATGCGCCGTATCGCCGAAGTAAATTATGTTTTCCTTCGGCATAAGCTTTTTTACCGCTCTTAAAATGGTCAGCCCGCCGAGGCCGGAATCAAAAATCCCGATAGCTTGTTCATTTGGTTTCATAACATAAAATATTATACACTATTCTAATTTTTTCGTAAAAATGCTAAAATATTTATGTAGTAAAAAACGCTTTTTAAAAAGCGTGAATAAAACGGATTTTTCCGGGATGGTGTAATGGTAGCACAAGCGCCTCTGGAGCGTTTAGCCTAGGTTCGAGTCCTAGTCCCGGAGATTTATATATAACTTCCCTCTGAATCAATCGGAGGGATTTTTATTTGCTCTCCATAATTTCCCGCATGGAATTTAGTTCCGATATATTTTTAAATTATAAGGATAAACATCTGCAAGAAACTTATTTTACGATGATTTATGCAAATAAAAAACCCGCCTTAAGTTTAAGGCGGGCTCTTTGCGATTAAAAACAAAGTTATTTTTCCAAGTTTTTAAGCGTAGGGAACAGGATGATTTCTCTAATGGAATCCTGCCCGGTAAGCATCATGGTTATTCTGTCTATGCCGATGCCCATACCGCCTGTGGGGGGCATACCCGATTCCATAGCCGTGATATAATCAATATCCACAATGTCGGCGTCCTCGTTTTTCGTATCTTTGGCTTTGGCCGCTGCTTGGTCTTTAAGACGTTGGTACTGATCGGCGGGGTCGTTAATCTCGCTGTAAGCGTTGGCTATTTCCTGACCGCCGGCGACGAAAGCCTCAAAACGTTCAACTATTTCCGGGTCGCCCGGTTTGTTTTTGGAGAACGGGCTTACGGCCGTAGGATAATCCATCATAAAGACGGGGTCTTTATATTGGCTGACGATTTTTTCTTCAAAAAGCACGTCGTAAATTTTATCGGAAGGTTCGTCTTCTTTAAAGCTTACGCCGGATTTTTTTGCCAAGGCGATAAGCTTTTCCCTGTTAAATTCGCGTCCGTTTAGAATTTCGTGTATATCTTCGCCGAAAGTTTCTTTCCAGGCTTCGGGTATGTATACGCGTTTAAAAGGTGGCTTAAGGTTGATTTCCATACCTCTGTACATAACCTTTTCCACACCGATGGCTTTTGCGGCGTTGCCGATAATTTCGTCAAACAAATCCGCCATGGTGTTTACGTCGCCGTAAGCTTGGTACATTTCCATCATGGTAAATTCCGGGTTGTGGGTGGTGTCTATACCCTCGTTGCGGAACATTTTACCGATTTCGTAAATCTTATCAAGGCCGCCGATGATTAATCTTTTGTGGTAAAGTTCCAAAGCAATCCTCATGAAAAGCGGCATTTTAAGCGCATTGTGATAAGTTTCAAACGGCTTTGCTATCGCGCCGCCGGCGCTGGGCGTCAAAGTCGGGGTTTCGACTTCAAGATATCCTTTTTCGTCCAAAGTCTTACGTATGGAAGAAATAATTTTAGCCCTTTTGATAAAAATTTCTTTGACGTCTTCATTGGCGATAAGGTCCAAATGTCTGTTGCGGAAGCGCACTTCCGTATCTTGTATGCCGTGGAATTTTTCCGGCATGGGGCGTATCGCTTTTGAAATCAATTCTATTTTATCGGCTTTAACGGTTTTCTCGCCGGTTTTGGTTACGAACATATGCCCGCTTACCAAAACGAAATCCCCTACGGCTATATGTTTTTTAAAGAAAGCGTAAGATTCTTCGCCGACTAAATCCCTCTGTACGTAAATTTGAACTTTGGCCGTAACGTCTTTTATATGGGCAAAAGCGGCCTTGCCCATAATTCTTAACTGAACCAAGCGGCCCGCGGTGGTAACTACTGTTTCTTCCGCGGCGTTTTTGGCTTCAAGGCAAGTATTTTTTACTTCAACATGGGCCGGATAAGGATTAATCCCTGCGGCTTTCAGTTCCCCGGCTTCCTGATATTTATGTTTTATAATATCTTCCAACCCGGAAAGTTTTTGCTGCTGCGTTTGTTCCTGCGCTTTATTTTCCATATTATGCCTCTATAAAAAAACCCCGAAGAACGGGGTTTATTAAACAAAATCAAAATGCGCCCTGCAGGACTTGAACCTGCGACCCATCCGTTATGAGCGGATTGCTCTAACCAACTGAGCTAAGGGCGCTTGCGTATAAATATTATAACAAAAAAGTTTAACCTTGTAAATTATCTTAATGTCGTTTGGGTTTAGGCTTCTTTGTATATCGGATAGAAGTATATTCCCATAAATACGGGGTTGTCCGTAAAACCTTTTACTTCTTTTCTGTACACCCATACGCCCGGGGAATGAATGGTGTAAATCTGCGCGGCGGCGTTATAGCTTAAATCCTGTATGCGCCGGTAGAGTTTTATTCTGCGGGCGGGATCTGTTGAACGGACGGCTTCGTCTATCAAAGCGTCAAGCGCGGGGTCTTTAAAAGACTGCGCCACCGCGTAACGCCCTTTTGAATGCAGGAAAGGAAAGACAAAATTATGCTCGTCGGGATAATCGGCTATCCAGCCGCGCGCCCACAAAGGCATTTTGGAAGCTTGCGTCTTTTCCAGGAAGGAGGCCCAGGGCACTCCGCGCAGTTCAATGTTAAATTTTGGGTTTAAGCTTTCTATATTCCTTTTTAATATTTCGCAGGCCGTCTGCCGCATTTGCGAGCCGGTATTGTAAGTCAGCGTAAAAGTAAATCCGTTTTCCCAAACTTTTCCGTTATAGGCTTTTTTAAAATATTCTTCCGCCTTTTTTAAATCAAAGTTATAGCATGGAGAGGATTTCTCGTAAGAAGCCAGCCCGGGCGGCACGGGCCCGCAGGCGCGCGGGGCTTTCCCGCCCATTGAATCATTGACGAAAGCGTCATAATCAAACGCGTTGGCAAACGCCTTTCTTATATTAATATCCTGAAAGAAATCCGGCGGTATCCCTTTTCCGTCCAGCCTGCCGCTGCCGATATCGGGGTTCGCTTCGGGATTGATGTTAAAGGTAAAAAATATCACGGGGTCGGTTTTAAGCCTGGGCAGGCGGTCCTGCACCACCAAATCCGGGTTATCGGCTATTTGATCCGTAAAAGCGGGGGCTATTTCCGCTATGTCAATGTCGCCCGATTCCAGCATAAGGCGCATTGTGCTTTGTTCTGGCACGGTTATCAGCTGCACTCCGTCAAGCTTGGGCGCACCCAAAATATAATCTTTATTGGCTGTCAGATAAATTCTTTTGGCTGCGTTGTCCCAGCGTTGAAGCATAAAAGGCCCGCTGCCGTTGGCTTTATCGAATAAGTAAGATTCGCCTTTGCCTTTATTGTTGTAGTTTTTCCAAGTCGCTTCCGTGCCGTCCCATTCTCCGTTTTTTACGGCCCAGTCTTTGCTTATTACGTAAGACCACCTCGCCAATATCGAAAGCAAAGGCGCAAACGGACGTTTAAGTTTTATTATAAGTTTATCGCCCTGCACCTGTACGGCTTCTTCCACGGTTTTATAATCAAGCGTTATTGCGCCTTTGGCGTCGCGGGTGGAAGTTACTCCCAAAATCGGTTCCAAAAGCAGGGTGGAAGGGCCGCTTACCGCGTCCGAAATAAGAAAACGTTTTAAGGAGTATGCCGCGTCTTCCGCCGTTAACGGCGAACCGTCGTGGAATTTAATATCTTTCCTGATATTAAAAACATAAGTTTTGCCGTCGGGGGATATAAGTCCGTTTTCGCGCGTGGGCACTTCTTGCGCTATAAGCGGTTCAAACTCGGTAAGAGATGATCCTTTAAATTTAATTAAAGTGTCATAAATGTTCAGCAGTACTCCGTGCGTAAAACCGTCGTAGGAAAACACCGGGTCGAAAGATTCCGCTTCCCCGACTATGGCCACTGTAAGTATATTGTTTTGCTGCTTGGGTGCGCAGGATATTAAAGAAAAAATGCAAAAAACACAAAGAAGCGAAAGTATCTTTTTCATTTATTCACCTATGGCGTAGGCCAAGCCTTTTTTATTTTTTATCCAGGCTGACGCAAATTGTTTTCTGTCGTAAACGCGGCGCACTTCTTTTTCGGTTTTGGCGGCCGGATCCATAACTACTACGTTTCCTTCCGCGTCAAAACCGCATATTACGACCAAATGCCCCGGGGTAGCTTTTGCCGCGGCGTTTTTAAGAGCGCCTTCTTTATAAGCTATGGAGGCTATAATCGGTCTGCCTTTGTAAAGTTCTCCTTCCGCCTGCGCCAAAGAACTGCACCTTACGACTGCGGCGCCAAGCCCTTGCTGCGCGGCGAAAGCCGTATTAAGCGGCCAAGTTCCGTAAACGCCGGATTCTTCGTCGTAAACGCCTTTAAGCGTATCTTCCAAAGAAACTTTCTTTCCGTAATAATTTAAAACCATGCTTAAGCAGACGGGGGAGCAAATCCTCCCGCGCAGTTTTTTATCGGCATACTGCATTTGGCTTACGGGTTTTAAAGGTATTTCAAAATCTTTTAAATCCAAGGTTTCCAATGCCAGGGAAGAATCGTATTTGGCCCCGGTTTTAGTAAAAGCCGCCGTAAGAAAATCTATTTTCGCTTTGCCCAGAACCGTAAGCTGGTATTTAAACGCCGACGCGCTTTTCTTGGGGAAGAGGATATCGCTTTCCACGGAAGCGAAAGAATCTTTTTGGGGTTTAAACGTCTTTTTATAATCCGCGCTGACGTAAAAAAGTTTATAAAGTCCGCTCCAGCCTTCTTCCGTCTTTACGGAAGCTTCAACCAAAACGGCTGAATTTTTGTTTAATTTTGCGCTTAAAGAGAGCGTTAAAGAATTAAAATCAAAAGGGGCTTTTATCGTTTTTGAAGCTATTACGTAAAAACCTTTAAATTGTGCGCTGACAGCTAATTGTTCTGTGGTAAAAATCGTATTGTAAACGGGCAGAAGGGCTATTTGTTTTTTGCTGAGGTGGTACATGATTCGGCCTCCAGATAAAAATCGGGGCACCCGGGCTCGAACCGGGAACCTCCCGCTCCCAAAGCGGGCGCTCTACCATTGAGCCATGCCCCGAATAATCAAATTATACAAAAATTAGCCCCGCTCCGCCCGTTTGCAGGGGTTTATTGGCGTGGCGTTGGTGATGTATGCGACAAGGAACATCAACTGGTGCGAATAATTTAACGTCTAATTTAGCAACGTTTTAATCTTGAAACATACCCGGTTTTTACCTCTCCGGGGATGGTTTTTCACTATGCGCATATAATCATTTTAATTTATATGCCAATTTGATATATTAGCACTATGATAATTAAGGGGGAAGTATGTCTAAAATTTTTTCTTTTGACTTGGGCAGCGGCAGTATAGGAGAGTGCGTAAGAGATGGCGAGGAGATAAAACATTTAAGCAGTTTGCTTATTGATTCTGAATTTGCATCGCTTGTTTCAATTAGGCCGCAGCGACGCGCATTTAGGATGCGTCTTGCCCATAAAGCAAGGGAATCTTGGTGGATACAAATTGCACTTCAAGCCGGATTGGATATTCCGGGCGGGGATATTAAAAAGGACCGATTCGACAATTATATTTTTTCCGCAGATGAACGAATGCTGAGGGAATTTCCCAAAGATAATGACGATACTGTTTATAATTCCGCTTTATTGAGAATTGCTCTTATCCAAGGCCGCAGACTTGAAAGCTGGCAGATTTTTAAAGCCGTTTGGTCCGCTTTTCAGCACAGGGGCTATGAGTATAACAATTGGCAATCGGAAGAGACCCTTTCTGAGGAAGAAAAGAAGTCAGAAAAAGAAGGCAAAGAAGCAAGCGAACTTTATAATAAAAAACTTGCTTTATTGCCGGAAGAATACCGCCTTCCTTGTTATTATGAAGCTTTTAAAATGGGGCTTTGGGATTATAAAACCAATAAGATTGTTAACCGGCTTCGTTCCGCAACTTTAAATGCAAGAAATAAAGATGGTAAGGAGCAGGTTATAGCCCCAAGGGTCATAGTGGAACGGGAGCTTCGTCTTTTGCTGGAGAGTGCAAAAAAACAATTTCCTTCTATTCCGGATACGGAATATGTTTTATATGGCACGAACAGAAAACCTCACGCCGGGCGCACAGACCATAATGCAAGAAAATATGAATCCGAAGGACTTTTAGGGCAGAGAACTCCGCGCTTTGACAACAGGATAATAGGCAAATGTTCTTTAATACCGAGGCTCAATGTCTGCAAGTCGCAAGACCCTTTAAGCATGGAAGTACGCTTTTTACTTGCTTTAAAACATTTTCGTTTTATAAAAAACGGGGAAGTGTCTCCTTTTGATTTTAAAGAAATAAACGAATTATTTTTTAAATACAAAGATGATTTGCCAAAAATAAAGCAAAATTATATAGGGAAAAAAGCCTTAAAAAATTATCTTAAGTCAAAGGGATATGAGGCCTTTTCTGAAGATTATATCCCGGCTCCGAAAACGAGCGGACGCAGCCGTTTTTGCCGTCCTGCATTAAAAATTTTAAAAGAACTTATTTTATCTGGTAAGAATCCTCATGATTTTTATAAAGAAGTTACGGAAAAAGTTAATAATATTGACGTCAAAAAAGGGCTTGTAAAGGAAGATTATAAATTTCTGCTTGCAATGCCTAATGATTGGTACAGAATTCATATCCCAGACTTTAGGGAAGAAGATAAAAATTTATCAAAGGAAGAACGCCTGGCGAAAATTGACGATTTGCTTAGTTCAATAAATAATGTTATAGTACGCCACCGCCTGATAATGTTAATGCGCCGCATAGAATATTTGGATAAAAAGTACGGTATGCCGGATTATTGCGTGTTAGAAATCGGTCGTGAAGAATTTATAAGCGAAAAAGAAAAAAACGAACTTAATGCTATTAATAAAAAAAATCAAAAACAGAATGAACAAGCTTATAACAGTCTAAAAAAATATGGTCTTACTATTTCCGGTAAGAATATGGAAAAATATAAATTATGCGAAGCCCAAAAATGGATAGATATTTATAATGTTTTCTCAGAAAAAAGAAATATTATTCCCGAGGAATTAGAAAATTATGATATTGACCATATTGTTCCGGTTTCTTTGGGTGGGGCTGATAGCTTTCAAAATAAAATTGTTACGTTAAAGGAATTAAACCAAAGTAAAAAGGGAAATAAAACGCCGTATGAATGGTTATTCTCCGATAAAAGTAAATGGGAAAATTTTCTTGAAAATATAAAAAGAGCCGATATTGATGCTAAATCTACGAAATATTTGTATTTAACGTCACCTGATTCCGTAAAAGAAGCCAAAAGTTTAAATGATTTGCAAGCCACAAAATATATAGAAAAGCTTGCCCAAAAATTAATAAGTCTGTATTTTGGTTGGGGGGAACAAACGGCAGGTAATAAACGCAGAATGTTCGTTTGTACCGGCGGTTTGACGGCAAAAATACGCAGTATATACGGGCTTAACAGACTGCTTCATAAAGATTTGAGCGAAGAAGAATTCAAAAAACTTTACGTTACCGGGAAACTGGACGAAAAAAATAGAGACAATAAAAAACATCACGCTTTGGACGCTCTTGTAATTTCTTTTGCCCGCAATATCAAATATGATGATAAGGGAAAACCTGTTTTGCCTGATTTCGCATGCAAACCTGATTTTTTTGATTCTGCGCTTGATAAAGTCTTCCCTATACAGTTAAGAAGCAAGAAACCCGTTTTAAGGAA
>NZ_CALGEO010000026.1:0-1825 GCF_937881865.1 Candidatus Proelusimicrobium excrementi | reverse complement strand
CCCCCAACCCTCGGAACCGGAATCCGATGCTCTATCCATTGAGCCACCGGTGCATCTGCTTGACAGCCTGAATATTATAACAGGGTTTTGCCCGTTTGTAAAGGGGTGAAAATGGAAAAATTCCCGGGTTTTTTGACGAAAGCGGATTTAACAATGTTTTTTATTTATTGTAAAATATATATGCAATAGAATTTTTTTATACGGAGATAACAATGAGCTGCGAAAAATGCACCCCTCACGTTGATAATATGTGCTGCGTTTGCAAAGGCGCAAAACATAATCCGGCCCCTATCCCTGAAGAAGGAAAATGGGTCAATTCAAAACAAATTACCGATATCAGCGGCCTCACGCACGGCGTGGGCTGGTGCGCACCCCAGCAGGGCGCGTGCAAACTTACGCTTAACGTAAAAAACGGCGTAATCAAAGAAGCTTTGGTTGAAACTTTAGGCTGCTCCGGCATGACTCACTCCGCCGCTATGGCCGCGGAAATTTTACCGGGCAAAACCATTCTTGAAGCTTTAAATTCAGATTTGGTCTGCGACGCAATCAACACCGCCATGAGGGAACTTTTCCTTCAAATCGTTTACGGCAGAACGCAGAGCGCGTTTTCCGAAGACGGCTTGCCGGTAGGCGCCGGTATGGAAGATTTGGGCAAAGGCTTACGCTCCCAAGTCGGCACGATGTACAGCACCGAAGCCAAAGGCCCCCGCTATTTGGAAATGGCGGAAGGCTATGTTCTTGAAATCGGCCTCGATAAAAACAATGAAGTCATCGGCTACAAATTTGTAAATTTGGGCAAAATGATGGAAGCCATCAAAAAAGGCGAAGATCCTAAGACCGCCTTTGAAAAGAACGTCAATTCTTACGGCCGCTTCAATGAAGCCGTCAAAACCATTGACCCGCGCAAAGAGTAACCACGGAGGAGATTAATAATATGATTACATTTGAAGGTTATGAAAGAAGAATTGATAAAATAAACGCCGCTTTGAAAGAGAACGGCATCGCCTCTTTGGAAGAAGCCAAAAAGATTTGCGACGATAAAGGCATTGACGTAGAAAAAATCGTAAAAGGCATACAGCCCATCGCTTTTGAAAACGCCGTCTGGGCTTACACCGTCGGCGCGGCTATCGCCATTAAAAGCGGAGTGAAAACCGCCGCCGAAGCTGCCGAAAAAATCGGCGTAGGCTTGCAGAGCTTCTGCATCCCCGGCTCCGTCGCGGATCAGCGCGAAGTCGGCTTGGGCCACGGCAATTTGGCCGCCATGCTTTTGCGCGAAAACACCAAATGCTTCTGCTTCTTGGCCGGCCATGAATCTTTTGCCGCCGCGGAAGGCGCAATCGGTATCGCCAGAACAGCCAATAAAGTAAGAAAAGAACCGCTTAAAGTAATCCTTAACGGTTTGGGCAAAGACGCGGCTTATATCATATCCCGCATCAATGGTTTTACCTTTGTTGAAACCTCTTACGATTATTATACCGGCAAACTTACGATTGTAAGCGAAAAAGCTTTCTCCGAAGGCGATAAAGCCAAAGTAAAATGCTACGGCGCGGACGATGTAAACGAAGGCGTCGCAATTATGAGGCATGAGGATGTGGACGTTTCAACCCCACCCGCTTCCAGCACCCGGTAGCCGGCACCTATAAAAAATGGGCCACCGAGCACGGTAAGAAATACTTCTCCGTAGCTTCCGGCGGCGGTACCGGCAGAACGCTTCACCCGGATAATATGGCCGCCGGCCCCGCCTCTTACGGCATGACCGACACCATGGGCCGTATGCACGGTGACGCTCAGTTTGCAGGTTCTTCATCCGTTCCCGCCCACGTCG
>NZ_CALGEO010000025.1:0-17128 GCF_937881865.1 Candidatus Proelusimicrobium excrementi | reverse complement strand
CAGGCGATGGAAAACAGCGAAACAATCACATACGTCACGCCGCGGATGATGCGGTCGGACATGTCCATCTTGATTTTCTTGGGATGGTTCAAAATAACCGGAGCCTGATGCTCAGCAACTTTGGACATAACAGCTTCTCCTTTCTCTCAGATTAGAACAGGGCGTAATCGGGATCCAGCTTCTTGGCAAACGCGTTGGCAGCGATGACGATGAAGAAGCCGACCACGCTCTGGAACAGGCCCACCGCGCTGGACTGCGCAAAGTTGAAGCTGTTCATCATGGAGCGGTAGACATAGGTTTCGATGATGTCGGTGGTCTTGAAGAGCATGGAGTTGTTGCCGACCAGGTTGTAGAACAGGCCGAAGTTGCCCTTGAGGATGCCGCCGATGGCGAACAGGCCGGTTTTGAAGAACTCAAAAAACAGTACAACTCCTCCTCATCAAAAGGTGCACCCGGCGGCATGCGAGGTCCGGGCAGAGGCGTGTTCCTCTTCCAATCATCTGCCAGAATTTGGTTTTGGAGCGGACTTTTTTGAAGAAGACGAGGTTGACGACTTCCGGTACGTCAACGCCGGTGTCCATCATGTCAACAGAGACGGCGATGTGCGGGTTTTTTTCCGGCTGTTTGAAGTCGGCAATCAGGGTTTTTGCGTAGTTGTCTTCGTGTATGATTCTACGTGCAAGGAGGCCTTTGTACTGCGGGTAGAGTTTGTCGAAGCGTTCGGTGATGAACTGGGCATGGATTTTGTTCTGGGCGAAGATGATGGTTTTTCCAATTCTGTCTCCGCCGGCGGTTTTGATGCCGTTTTCCATTAAGTCGTTTAGGACGATGTCGACGGTGTTCTGGTTGAAGATGAAGCGGTTGAGGGGATGAATTCTGCTCCTTCGAAGTCTTCGGTGAAGTCTTCTTCGAAGCGTTCTTTGTCTTCTTCTGAAAGGTCGTCATAGTAGATTCCTTCTTCGAGGAACTGGGTTTTTACTTCGATGTTGTGGTAGGGGACGAGGTAGCGGTCTTTGTAGACGGCGGTTTCGTAGTCGTATGCAAAGGTCGGGACGTCCGGTTCGGTTTCGAAGAAGTCGTAGGTGTTTCTATCGATTTCGTCTTTGGGTGTTGCGGTGAGGCCAAGGAGGCAGGCGTCGAAGTAGTCGAAGATTGCCCGGTATTTTTTGAAGATGCTTCGGTGTGCTTCGTCCAGGATTATGAGGTCGAAGTGTGCAGGGCTGAAGCGGGATTTGCCGTTTTCTATTTTGTCGATGGTGTTGAGGATGGTGGGGTAGGTGGAGAAGATGATTCTGGCGGAGGTGTCTTTTTTGTTTTTGAGGAGGTTGCAGCGGGAGATGTCTTTTAGGTTGTTTTCGAATGCTTCTTCTGCCTGGTCGACTAAGGGGGTTCGGTCTGCTAAGAAGAGGACGTTTAGGATGTGGCCTCCGCGGGAGAGGACGTCGACGAGGCTTACAGCGGTTCGGGTTTTTCCGGTTCCCGTGGCCATGACGAGAAGGCTTTTTCTGATGCCGTTTTGGAAGTTGTCGCAGACGGCGCGGATGGCTTCTTTCTGGTAGTAGCGGTTGGTGATTTTGTCGTCTACCGGGATTGTCCGCAGGTCTTTTTTGTTTTCTCTCCGGTCGATGAGCCGCCGTATGTCGTATTCGGAGAAGATGGTGCGGACCTGTCTTGGGGGTGCTGCCAGGTCGTCCCAGAAGTAGGTTTCGAATCCGTTGGTGTAGAACATGACGGGCCGTCTGCCGTATTTTCTTTCGAGGCTGTCGGCGTAGAGTTTGCACTGCTGTTTTCCGATGTTTGGGTCTTTGCAGGTGTTCTTTGCTTCGACGACTGCAAGGGGTTTTCCGTCTTTTCCGAAGAGTACGTAGTCGGCGAATCCGGATTGTCCGTCAATGCCGGCCATGGTGTCCACTTCGAATTCGTTAAACCAGTTCTTTTCAAATTCCCAGCCCTGGTATTTGAGGTCGACGTCGATGTATTTTTTGCGGGTTTCGAATTCTGAGGTGTCGAGTCTGGGGATTGTGCGGGTTTTGGTGTTTTCTTTTTTGCGGGTTTCGTATTCTTCGGCTAAGGCTCGTATCTGGTTTTGGAGGGTTTCGATTTCGCTTTCTTTCTGCCGGATTGTCCGGGTGTGGGTGGTGAGGATGTCGGGGCTGATTCCTTTGGGGATGTCTTTTTCGCTGAAGGTTCTTCTGGTGTAGGTTTCTCCATATACGCAGTCTATCCACTGGATGAAGTGGAATAGTGCGGAGAGGGAGTTTACGGCGTCGGTTCTTGAGATTTGTTTTTCGGTGTGGACGGCGATGTTTCCGAGTTTGATGATGTAGGGGAGTACCTGCCAGGTGTCGCGGTCGACAGCGAAGCGGAAGCTTGGTTCGTGGATGAGTGACTGGATGTTGTCGCGGTAGGGGGTGCTGAGGGTTTTGTCTGCAGCATATACCCATTTGACGGCAAGTTCCAGGGCTTTGCGGGAGGCGGCGGCAGACATGGAAGGGGAGAGTTCCAGGAGGTTTTCTGCGTCGACGGCTGCGGCTGCGAAGAGGTTGTATCGGGGGTTTTCAGTGAGGAAGTGGAAGTTGCTCATGTTTCCGGCGGGTTGTTTATAGGTATGTCTCTTTTGTGTCCGAGAGGTATTAAGTGTTGCCTTCTTATGGAGGGAAAGTGACCGCTGCGATATATTTATAATTTCACATTACTAATAATTAATTATTAGTAATTGGAGATTTACAATATGACTGAGGAAAAGAAGCAGGAGGTGTCACAGACGTTTTTTGCGGAGTTTAAAAAATCAATAAGCTGCTTTTCTATCCCGGGGTAAAGGTTGCCGTCGTTTTTAATTTCAAGATTGATTTTGACGGAATAATCTTCGGCGGCGGAAAAAAGTTCTTCTATGGAAGGTATTTCAAATTTGCAAAGTTCGGAGAAAGAAGTATCTTTTATATTTTGTCCGCCCGGTAAGGCGTAATCGTGATAAAGAACCAAAACGCCGTCTTTGGAACGCTGTACGTCCGTTTCCATATGCTTTGCGCCCATGGCGAAAGCTTCTTTAAAGGCTTTTACGGTGTTTTCTTTGAAATACGCGCTTGCTCCGCGGTGGGCTATAACTATCATATTTATAATCCGAAAGCTTTTTTAAGATTATCGAAAGTTTCCTGCGGGATATCAAAACCGGGAGTGGCGCAGCGTCCGCTTTTTGTACCGTGGAAGTCTGAACCCGCGCTTATCAAAAGATTGTATTTTGCGGCTATGGACAGCAAATCCTGCCTTGTTTGGAAGGAATGCGCCGGATAGTAAATTTCTATGCCGCTGAGCCCCGCATTCGCCCATGCGGGAAAGTTCCAATGGTCCTTTACTATGCCCGGGTGCGCTATAAAGGCAAGCCCGCCGGCCTGACGAATGATTTTTATGGTTTCTTCTACGGAAGCGCCCCTCGGCGCGGCGTAGCCCGGTTTGCCTTGTATAAGGTATTTCCTGAAAGCTTCCTGCCTTGTCGGAACCAGCCTTTTGTTTTTTAAGGCGTCGGCCACATGCGCGCGGGAAGCCACGGTTTTTACCAAACAGAAAACATCCCGCTCTTCAATATTAATCCCGGCGTCGCGCAGCTGTTTTATAATTCCTTTTACCCTTTCATTGCGCTGGCTTCTGTTAAATTCCAAAAACTCCTGCAGAAGTTTATTTTCGGGGTCAACGTTGAAGCCTAAAAAATGCAGATGATCGTGTTCTTTGGTGCTTATTTCCACGCCGTTTACGTAAAGGATGCCGGCCTCCGCGGCTTTTTGCGCGGCTTCTTTATTGGCCGAAAGAGTATCGTGGTCCGTTACGGACATCAGCCTTACGCCGGCCCTTTTGTAATAATAAACGACTTCAGACGGGCTGTTCGTCCCGTCTGAATGTCTTGTATGGGCGTGAAGATCTGTCAGAGGCATTATATTTTTTCTACGGAAGTTATTTGGGGAATTGCTTCTTTTAAATATCTTTCAATGCCGTTTTTAAGCGTCATCGTGGCCATGGGGCAGGATCCGCAGGCGCCTTTAAGTTTTACGGTTACTACGCCGGTGCCTTCGTTAAAATCCACAAATTCAACGTCGCCGCCGTCAGCCTGTAAAGCGGGGCGCACTTTTTGAAGTAAAGCGATAATTTGTTCTTTCATACAAAATCTCCCGAAATATATTATTCAATTAATGATATCATTTTTATATAATAGATATGAAGCCCGCCCGCTTCAAGCCCTAAAATCTGGGCGTGCGGAATTGTTGATAAGACGCAAAAATATGATATACTGTTTCCAGCGGGTAATTTTATAGATTAAACGGAGTTTTTAATAATATGAAGAACATAACCAAAATTTCTGCGGCTTTCATAGCCTTGTTTTTAGGCGTAAACGCCTTTGCCGCGGCGGAATACGCCAGCGTCGGCGTACAGGAAGGAAACATAAGATCCTGCGCCAGCGCAAAATGCAAAATAGCTTTTAAAGTGTGGAAGTATACCCCGCTTAAAATGCTCAGCGTAAGCAAAGACAAAAATTGGGTGGAAGTAAAAGACTTTCAGGGTTTTAAAGGCTGGATCAACAAAAACCTGCTTTCCGAAACGCCGGGCCTTTCCGCCAAAAGCGACGCGAATATAAGGGTTTCCCCCAGCAGCGATGCGGAAGTGGCTTGGATAGTACAGGAAGGCTACCCCCTCAAATTTATTAAAAAGCAAGGCAAATGGCTGCAGGTTGAAGGCACCGACGGCGTAAAAGGCTGGATACATTCTTCCGTCGTATGGGGCTTTTTAGAGTACAAAAAATAGTTTTTGTTTAAAAAGCGGAACCTTAAACGTTCCGCTTTTTTTATGCCGTAAAAGGGAAAAACGGGGATGGCTCTGTTTAAAAAGGAAAAATAAAGGTATAATTATATTGATATGAAATATATTTTAATTATATTCACCTTTTTGGTGCTCACTTTCGGCGGGTATATGATAAAATCCACTAAAGCCGATGAGGGGTTTAATCTCGCCGGGCGCGTTGACGTGGCCGAAAGGCTGCGCAAGCCGGCCCAGGCAGATAACGTCGCTTGCTCGATAGTGGTAAAAAACGAAGCGGACGTGCCTATAGCTATTAAAAGGATTATAAATCCCAAATTCCCTATGGATTTTAACATCGGGAAAGAAGATTTGCTTATAGACGACGTCGAAGGCAATATCAAGCTTGAAGTTCAAATAAATTCGCACGGTAATTTGGGCGTATTGAAAAGCGGGGATATCTTCGGGCAGAGTAATCAGATGTATTCCTCGGGGCGCAAAGATATCGTGCTGGTGGCCGATAAAATGATGGGCAAACCCACTTTAGGTTCAAACAGGGGCAACTTCTTTAGAACCGCGGCCCGGTAAACTGTTTTTAAGAGAATAAAAAGCCCTCGCTTCAAGCGGGGGCTTTTGCGTCAGTTTATGACGGTGTTTTATAGTATAATATACGTAACGGATTTGGAGATATTTTTATGTGGGATTATACAGAAAAAGTGATGGATCACTTTAAAAATCCGCGCAATGTCGGGGAAATTCAAAATGCGGACGGAACCGGCCAGGTGGGCAGTTTGGTCTGCGGCGATGCTTTAAAACTTACTATAAAAGTAAACAAAGAAACGGAAGTTATAGAAGATATTAAATTCCAGACTTTCGGCTGCGCAAGCGCAATAGCGTCCTCTTCAATTTTGACGGAAATGGCGAAAGGCAAAACGCTTGAAGAAGCCCTTAAAATAACCAACAGAGATATAGCCGACGCCTTGGGCAGTCTGCCCGACGAAAAAATGCATTGCTCCGTAATGGGCATGGAAGCTTTGGAGGCGGCCGTAAGGTCTTACCGGCAAGGCGGCGAGCCCGTTATTTTTGAGCAGGAACCAGGGACAAACATCGTCTGCCAATGCTTTAACGTAAGCGAGCAGGCCATTATCCAAGCCATACACAATAATAATCTTAAAACGGTGGAAGACGTAACGCATTTTACCAAAGCCGGCGGAGCCTGCGGCAAATGCAAAGGGGAGATTCAAAAGATACTAAATAAAGTCCTTTCCTGCGAAATTCTTTCCGCTCCCAAAGAGGAGAAAACCAAGACTTATGCCGATATGACAATAGTCGAAAAAATCAAAGCCGTGGAAGAAGTTTTAAGCAACGATATCAAACCGAAGCTTAATTTGGACGGCGGCAGCGTGGAACTGACCGACATCAGCGGGAACGTGATTACGGTTAAACTGCTTGGCATGTGCGGCGGCTGTATGAATGCTGCGGCCACTTTAAAAGGCTTTGTGGAAAAGACTCTTCGCGAAAAACTTTCTGCCGATATAGAGGTAAAACAGGCATGAAAGTAATTTATTTCGATAACAACGCCACCACTATGGTTTTGCCGGAAGTTTTTAACGCCATGGCTCCTTATTTTACGGAGAATTACGGCAACGCCAGCAGTATGCATCACTTCGGCGGGCTTAACAATAAAGCTATAGAAAACGCACGCAGAAATGTGGCCGCTCTTCTAAACGCCATGCCTGCGGAGGTTATTTTTACTTCAGGCGGAACCGAAGCTGACAGCAGCGCGATATATTCCGCTCTGCGGGTTTACCCGGCAAAAAAACATATTATAACTTCCGCGGTGGAACATCCCGCCGTTTTGGAAGTGTTTAAAAAACTTGCCAAAGAAGGCTACAATGTTGATTTTATCGGCGTAGACGCCGACGGCCGTTTTAATATGGAGCAGTATAAAGCCGTTTTGAATGAAGATACCGCTTTGGTATCCGTAATGTGGGCCAACAGCGAAACGGGAACGATTTTCCCGGTAAAGGAAATAGCCGCTTTGGCGCATAAAGCCGGCGCGCTTTTCCATACCGACGCCGTACAGGCCGTGGGGAAAATTCCTACGGACGTTAAAGATGTTGACGCGGATATGCTTTCTTGCTCTTCCCACAAAATACACGGGCCTAAGGGCGTGGGTGCGCTTTACGTCAAACAAGGCGTAAGATTTTTGCCTTTTATGGTTGGCGGACATCAGGAAAAATCCAGAAGAGCGGGTACAGAAAACGTGCCGGCTTTGGTCGGATTCGGCGAAGCCGCCAAAATCGCCAAAGAAACTTTATGGAAATACGAAGCGCAAGTGGCCACGTTAAGAGATAAACTTGAAAACGCTCTGCTTGCCGCAATACCCGATTGCAAAGTCAACGGAGATAAATTAAGCCGTCTTCCCAATACAAGCAATATAAGCTTTGGTTATGTGGAAGGCGAATCCATACTCATGATGCTTGACGAGCATAATATTTGCGCGTCTTCCGGCTCCGCGTGCACTTCCGGCTCTTTGGAGCCTTCCCACGTTTTGATGGCTATGGGCGTTCCGTTTCAGTTTGCTCACGGGTCCATAAGGTTTTCCTTAAGCAAATTCAATACGGAAGAAGAGGTGGATACCGTCGTAAAAGTTCTTCCTCCCATTATTAAAAGGCTTAGGGAAATATCCCCGTTCCACGGGCAGAAAATCGCCTGCCCCGCGCGCTGAAAAGCGAAATTTTATTTTAAAGAGGATATATGCTTACTTATATAGTTGATAAATTAATCGGTACGAAAAGCGAAAGACAATTAAAAAAATATTATCCGGCGGTAGCTAAAATTAACGAGCTGGAAAAAATTTTCTCCCCTTTAACTGACGCCCAGCTGAAAGAAAAAACGGCCGAATTTAAAGAACGTCTTGGCAAAGGCGAAACTTTGGATGATATCCTCCCCGAAGCTTTCGCTTTGGTAAGAGAAGCGGCAAAAAGGGTTTTGGGCCTTAGGCATTATGACGTACAGCTTTTGGGCGGCATGGTTTTGCATAACGGCAAAATCGCGGAAATGCGCACCGGCGAAGGTAAAACTTTGGTGGCGACATTGCCTTCTTACCTTAACGCTTTGACGGGCAAAGGCGTGCACGTCGTTACCGTAAACGATTATTTGGCCAAACGCGACAGACAATGGATGGGCCCCGTACATGAATTTTTGGGCTTAAGCGTAGGCTATATCAGCCATGATATGGATAATGCCGAACGCCGCGAAATGTATTTAAAAGATATAACTTATGTAACTAATAACGAGCTCGGTTTTGATTATCTGCGCGATAATATGGTTGTGCGCGCGGGGGACAGAGTACAGCGCAAACTCAATTATTGTATAGTGGACGAAGTGGACTCCATTCTTATCGACGAGGCCAGAACCCCGCTTATTATTTCCGGCCCGTCAGACCAAAAAACCGATAAATACTATATAGTAAACAGGATGATACCTTCCCTTAAAATCCGCAAAATTACGGAAAAGGACGAAGTTAACGCCAAATACGCCGGGGAAGATCTTTCCAAAGGTTATGACGCTTTAATCGACGAAAAGAACCACACCGTTACGCTTACGGACGAAGGCGTCGCCAAAGCCGAAAAAATGCTGGGCGTGCCCAATTTGTATAACGATGTCGAATCCGAATGGGTGCACCACATTAACCAGGCTTTAAGGGCGCATCATCTGTATGAGAAAGACGTCCATTACGTAATTAAAGACGGGGAAGTTATTATCGTTGACGAATTTACCGGCCGTCTTATGCCGGGCAGACGCTGGTCCGACGGGCTTCACCAAGCTGTGGAAGCCAAAGAGCATTTGCCGATAAAAGAAGAAAACCAAACTTTGGCGACTATTACATTCCAGAACTTCTTTAAACTTTACAATAAGCTTTCCGGCATGACGGGTACGGCGATGACGGAAGCCAATGAGTTTTGGACTATTTATAAATTGGACGTAGTCGAAATACCTTCCAACAAACCTTGTTTAAGGAAGGACGACCCCGACATAATTTATAAAACCGAACGCGAAAAATTCAACGCCGTTATTGAAGACGTCGAACAGCTTTGGCGCAAAGGTTCGCCGGTGCTGGTGGGTACGCGCTCAATAGAAAAGTCGGAAAAGCTTTCGGAACTTTTAAGAAAGCGCGGCATTCCCCATAAAGTTTTAAACGCCAAATATCACGAAATGGAAGCCCAGATAATCAGCCAGGCCGGACGCAAAGGCGCGGTAACGATAGCCACCAACATGGCGGGGCGCGGCACCGATATAGTTTTGGGCGGCAATCCCTGCGACAAAGAAGAACAGGAATACGTGGCCGAGCACGGCGGGCTTACCGTAATAGGCACGGAACGCCACGAAAGCAGACGTATTGACAATCAGCTTCGCGGACGCTGCGCAAGGCAGGGCGATAAAGGCTCCAGCAGGTTTTACGTCGCTTTGGATGACGAACTTATGCGCCTTTTCGGCAGCGAGCGTATAGCTTCGGTAATGACGACTTTGGGCATGAAAGACGGTGAAAGCATTAAATCCCGCATAATTTCCAAACAGATAGAAGGCGCCCAAAGGCGCGTTGAGGGGCATAACTTCGACATAAGAAAACACCTTTTGGATTATGATAAAGTAATGAATCAGCAAAGGACGGCCGTCTATAATTTAAGGAACGCCATTTTGGACGGAGCCAGCTTCAGCGAGCGCATCAATCAAATGATTGAAGAAACCGCGGAAGAGCTGTTCTATCAATTCTTTAACCATCATCATCCGAAGCAGTCCGATTTTTCCGGCTTGAACGCCGTATTTAAAAGACGCTTCACTTTGGATTTGGACTTGTCCGCGGAAAACACTCTCGGCAAGAACGATAAAGCCGTTTTGGAAGACATAATCTCCAAAATCAAAGAAGTTTACACCCAAAGGGCAAATTACTTCCTTGAGCAGGGCATTTTGTTTGACGAAATTGAACGTATGCTCCTTTTACAGCTTTTGGATCAAAGCTGGAAACAGCACCTTTACGAGCTGGACCAGCTTCAAAAAAGCGTCGGGCTCAGGGCTTACGGGCAGAAAGACCCTCTTATTGAATATCAAAAAGAATCTTTTAACCTCTATCAGAACATGATGACGAGGGTGAGAGATTTATTTGTTGATTATATTTTCCGCTTGCAGCTGCCTCCGCAAAGAAGACAGCCGGTTGTAAGGCAAGCGGCGGCCGAAGAACAAAACGGCGCGACGCCCGCGCAGGAACAGCACAAAATCGGCAGGAACGATTTATGCCCCTGCGGCAGCGGCAAAAAATATAAAAAATGTTGCGGAAAATAAACTTTAAATCTCTAACGGAAAAAGCAAAAGGCCTTTTCAAAAAAGGCGGAGCCGGCAAAGGGACTGATGCCGCCGCTTCATCTTCCGCTTCGGCAAAACGGGCGGAAGCGGTCGGCGTTAAAAGCCCGGCTGCTCCGGCGCAAACCGGCCGGCCGGCGGATACCGTCGCCGGTATGATACCCAAAGAAGACATATACGGCGCACCGCCGACGAATAGTTCCCTTAAGGTAAAAGAGGAAGATTTTTTTGTCGGCAATACTCCCGATTTTTTAAAACCGATATCGGAAGAAGACATCGAAGATATAGACTTAAAACCTTTGGGCGAGGATCACCCGGTCATAATTAAAGCCGATAAAAAGATACTCATTTTCCAGTTGGTCAGAGATTTGTTTTCCGGCATTGTTGTGGCGTTTTGCGCCGTAGCCTGCGGCCTTTTGCTTGCCGAAAGCTATATAACCAAAGCCGCGCCGGTTTACGCATGGCTGGCTTTCATTCCTTTTACCATAGCGATTTTTAATATAAGAAGCGCGTTTTTCAGCCTTATATTCGGCTGGCTTTCGGGCGGAATATTTTACTTTGTAACGCTTAATTGGATTTCGCTGACGGTTATGGAAGGAACCGGCAATCACGGGCTGGCTATGACCGCGCTTACCGCGCTTTCGGCAGTGCTTGCTTTGCAGTTTGCCTTGTTCGCTTTCGGCTCGTATTATCTTAAAAGGATTCCTTTTGCCTGGCCTTTTGCGGCGGCCTGCCTCTGGGTGGGTTTGGAGATAGTGCATCAGCTTATAGCCTTAAAGTTTATGGCTTTCCCTTGGTTTGTGCTTGGCTATACTCAGTTTAATTTTATTTATCTTATACAAATAAGTTCTTACACCGGCGTTTACGGGGTAAGTTTCATGGTTGCGTTTACCTCTTTGGTTTGCGGATATTTGGTTTTGAAAATGCCCCGCGTCCTTAAAGTGTTTTACTTTACTTTGGCCTTCTGCCTTATGCTGTTTGTTTTGAGTTTTGGCCATAAAGTTATAAAAGAACAGCTTAATTATCTTCAGGCTTCACCCCATACTTTGCGCGTGGCTTTAATGCAGCCTTATACTCATAAACTGCATATTGAGGGCCGCAGCGAAGACGTGGTTTACACCATAGCGGGCCAGTTGGAGGCTTTAAAAGATAAGAAGGCTTCTTTCATTATTTGGCCGGAAAGTTCTTTGCCCGGCGATTTGCTTCAAAACGAGTATGCGGACTATATTCAAGAGCAAAGCGCGGAGCTTAAAGCCTGGCAGCTGTTCGGCGGCACGGAAGAAGACGGCGATAAACAATATGTTGCGGCCGTTTTGGTAAACGAAACGGGCGTAACCGACGATTACAAAAAGACCAAACTTGTGCCGTTTGGCGAATTTTTGCCCTTTAAGTTTTTACTCGGCGGTTTTTACGAAAACAACGGGATAACAGCCCTGACGGGCGTTTTTACCCCCGGTTCGGAACCGGGCAAAACGCTTAAAATTATAGTGCCGGCGCAGGGCAAGATTAAGAAGGAAGAATACACCTTCGGTACGGAAATTTGTTTTGAGTCCATTTTCCCTTCCGTATATAGGGCTCAGGCCGAAAACGGCGCGGAGTTCTTCGTCAATATTTCAAATGACGGGTGGTTTTTGGAAAGCGCGGCCCCTTATCAGCATTTAAGGGCAAATGTCTTCAGAGCGGTGGAAAACCGCCGCCCGCTGCTGCGTTCCACCAATACGGGCATTTCGGCGTGGATAGACAGCCTGGGCAAAATCCGTTTTGAAACGGGCCTTAACAGGCAGGAAAGTTCCGTTTTCAACTTTGTTTTTAAAGACAGAGATACAAAAACTTTCTACACTTTGCACGGGGATGTCTTCGCCTACGGCTGTTTGGCTTTTGCGGCGGCTTTGGTAATTTTCGGCATGGTGTTTTTGAGCGTAAGAAATGAGTATTGAAACTAAAGATTTACAGCAGCTTTCGGCCGATATAGCGCAAAGGCTTGATAAACTTTTTGAGATCCAACACATAACGAAAAAGCGGGATATTCTTAAAGAAAAGGAAGCCCTTAGCGCCGCGCCTGATTTTTGGAATGACGCGGACAAAGCCAAAGCCGTTTCCAAAGAAATAGACGCGCTTAAAACCGATATAGAAGCTTACTCCGCCATGCGCGCGCGTTTGGAAGACGCGGAAACTTTGCTTGCTTTGGCGGTGGAAATGTCGGACGAAAGCGAACTGACCAATGTAGAAAACGCGCTTAAAGCTTTGGACGAAACTTTAAAATCGGCGGAGTTTAAAACCAAGCTTTCCCGCCCGGAAGACAAATTAAACGCCATAGTCAGCATACACGCCGGCGCGGGCGGAACGGAATCCTGCGACTGGGCCGATATGCTTTTAAGAATGTATACCCGCTGGGCCGAACAGCATAACTTCAAAGTTCACATAACAGATATTTTGCCCGGGGAAGAGGCCGGCGTCAAAAACGTAACTTTGTTTATAGAAGGCTCTTACGCATACGGTTTTTTGAAGAGCGAAAACGGCGTGCACAGGCTTGTAAGGATTTCCCCTTTCGACGCCAACAGCCGCAGGCATACTTCTTTCGCGTCGCTGGACATTCTGCCGGATATTGAAGACGAAATCAATATAGAAATTTTGGATAAAGATATAGAAGTAACCACCTGCCGCAGCGGCGGCGCGGGCGGGCAGAACGTCAATAAGGTGGAAACGGCGGTACGTATTCTGCATAAGCCTACCGGGATAGTGGTAGCCTGTCAGGTTGAGCGTTCCCAGCTGCAAAATAAAACGCGCGCCATGAAAATGCTTAAAGCCAAACTCTATGAAATGGAGCTTGATAAAAAACGCTCGGAAATGGAACGCCATTACAGCGAAAAGGGCGATATCGCTTGGGGCCATCAGATACGTTCTTACGTATTTATGCCCTATCAGCTTGTAAAGGATTTAAGGACGGGTTATGAAACTTCCAATATCCAAGGCGTTATGGACGGAGATTTGGACGCTTTCATGCAGGCTTATCTTGATTATAAAGCCGGTGCTTAATGCGTGGCCTTTACATACATATTCCATTTTGCGTCAGCAAATGTTTTTACTGTGATTTTGCCTCCTATCCCGGCAAAACCGCTTTGATAGCCCCTTACCTTAAAGCTTTAACCAAAGAAGCCGGCTTTTATAAACTTAAAACGAAACCGGGGACGGTTTACGTCGGCGGAGGTACGCCAAGCTTCTTAAATGAAGAACAAATTAAAATTTTGCTTGATTTTATCAACGCAAATTACGGCGGCGGTTTTAAAGAATTTACTTTTGAATGCAATCCCGAAAGTTTAAACGAAGACAAACTTAAAATTTTAAAAGAAGGCGGCGTTAACAGGCTTAGTTTGGGCCTTCAAAGTTTTAATGACAAAGAACTTAAACTGATAGGCCGCGCGCATGACGCAGCCTCTTTCCTTAAAGTTTACCGGCTGGCCGTTAAATATTTTGATAATATCAATATCGATTTGATAGCCGCTTTGCCGGGGCAGACTAAAGACAGTTTTTTAACCGGGCTTAAAGAGGTTTTGGCTTTAAAGCCTAAACACATTTCCCTTTACGGCTTACAGGTTGAGGAAGGCACGCCGCTTTTTCGCCAAGGATATTCTTACAACGACGCTTTTTATGTGGATTTGTTGGAAAGCGCGTATCAAATTTTAACTTCGCACGGATTTGGGCAGTATGAAATTTCCAATTACGCTAAGCCGGGGCGGGAGAGTATGCACAATATAAATTATTGGCTCGGCGGAGAATATTTGGGCTTGGGCGCGGCCGCCGGCGGTTATCTGGGCGGGGAAAGATACGGCAATATTACGGGTATTGAGGAATATATTTCTGCCGTAAACAAAGGGGAAAAACCGCTTGCTTTTAAAGAAACGCTTTGCGGAAAAGCAAAAATCGGGGAGAGAATAATGACGGCTTTCAGATACTTAAAAGGTTTTAAACCCGATTTGCAAATGCTAGAATATTTCGGCGAGGATTTTAAAACGCTGCTTAAATCCGGCCTTATAGAGAATGACGGAGAAAATTTAAAACTTTCCGCCAAGGGCAAATATTTTGCCAATCAGGTGTTCAGCCGTTTCGTGGAGCCATTTTAAATGCGTATAAAAGCTTATAAAACGGGTGTTTTTAAAGAAAACGGGGATTTACCCGCCTTCATAAAAAAATATCTGCCTTCGCTTAAAGAGGGCAGTATTATTGCCGTTTCCTCCAAAGTGGCGGGCCTGTGGGAGGGCCGCACCGCGGATTTGGCGCTTAAAGAAAAAATTATAAAAGAAAGCAGCGATTTCTATTTGGAAACTTCGCTTTGTTATTTTACGGTAAAAAACGGTATGGTTATGACTAACGCCGGCGTGGACGAAAGCAATATAAAAGGCAGGCTTTCGCTTCTGCCGGAAGATCCTTACAAAACCGCCGCGCGCCTGAGGGCCGCTCTTAAAGAAATTTATAAAGTAAAAAAGCTCGGCGTAATTTTAACCGACAGCATGATACTGCCTTTAAGGGCCGGGGTGATTTCCGCCGCGGTGGGCTACGCCGGATTTAAAGGCGTAAAGGATTACAGAGGAAAGGGCGATATATTCGGCCGGAAGCTTAAAATGACGCTGGTCGACGCGGCGGATACTTTGGCCGCCTGCGCCGGCTTTATGATGGGCGAAGGCCGGGAGAAAAAACCTTTCGCCGTCATTGAGGACGCGCCGGTAAGATTTGTTTCCAAACAAAAAAAAGGGGAAATAACTTATCCCCTTAAAGATGATCTTTATTATCCGTTTTTTAAGCCTTTTTTTAAACGCGGCAAATAAATCACTTTTTATATTTTTCCACAAGTTCTTTTTCCACGGAAGGGGGTACGCAGTTTTTAAGCCGCCCGCCCAGGGAGTAAGCTTCCCTCACCATGGAAGAAGTCAGATAAGTGTATTTTGCGCTCGGCATTAAGAAGACGGTTTCCATTTCCCCGTTAAGTTCGCGGTTGGTGTTGGCCAGGATAAATTCGTATTCCAAATCCGTCAAAGCGCGCAGGCCGCGTATGGCTACTTTGGCTTTTTTAAGCTTCATATAATCTGCCAAAAGACCGTCGAAAAAATCCACTTTTACGTTTTTTAATTCTTGCGTATTTTCTTTTAAATGTTTTAAACGTTCCTCCACGCTGAACACGGGGCGTTTGTTTTTGTTGACGAGCACGGCCACGATAACTTCGTCAAAAATGTCTGCGGCGCGGCGGATGATATCAAGATGTCCGTTGGTCACCGGGTCAAAAGTTCCGGGGTATACGGCAATGTTTTTCATAAAATACCTCTCTAACTTTATTATAATAATTCTATGAATAAAAATCCTTTTCCAGATTCCGTTTATTTAAAAAGAACTTATCCGGCCGAGCCGGATTTCAGAGGGGAATACTTCCGCGATCAAACCAAAATTATACATTCCCAGCCTTTTAGGCGGCTTAAGAGCAAGACGCAGGTTTTCGCCGCGCCCGGCAATGACCATATTTGCACGCGCATAGAGCACGTCTTGCATGTGGCGACGATAGCCGTTTCTATCTGCAAAGGGTTAAATCAAACCGGCAACTGGAAACTGGATGAAGAACTGGCCTATTCCATAGGTCTTGCGCACGATTTGGGCCATGCGCCTTTCGGTCATGAGGGCGAAAGAGCCATAGCGCGCAAAATCGCCCCCGCAAATTTTATGCATGAACTAAACGGCTACCGCGTTGTGGAACATCTTACCTGCTACGGGCGCGGGCTTAACCTTACTTACGCGGTTAAGGACGGGATTATCTGCCACTGCGGAGAGGATTTCAACAACAACGCTTTAAAGCCGGGCCCGGTTCCCAATGATTTGGAAGCGATAAAAGACCGCCGCCATTTGCCTTCCACTTATGAGGGCTGCGTCGTGCGGCTTTCCGATAAAATAGCCTATTTGGGCCGCGATATTGAAGACGCCGTCCGCGCCAAAATAATAACTTACGCCGACGTTCCTTCAATAATAAAAAAAGAGCTTGGGGAAAACAACGGCGAAATTATAAACACTCTTGTTCTTGATTTGACGCATAATTCCGCCGATAAGGACAGTATTGGCTTTTCCCAAGAAAAGTTTGAAATTATGGGCGAACTTAAAAAGTTTAACTATAAACATATTTACAATCATTCGTCCGTCGCCAAACAAAAAGACGTGCTTACTTACTCGGTTGGCAAACTGTTTGATTATTACGAAGAACTTTTTGAAAAATACGCTTTCGGGAAAGGTTACGCCGACGAGCAGAAACAAGCCGCAAAGAGTTTTGGCCATTATTTGGAGTCAATGCGGCACGTTTACGAGGGCAAAGCAGGGGCCAAAGTCATCGTTACGGATTACATAGCCGGCATGACGGATTTTTACGCTCAGGAATGTATTAAAGAGGCTTTGGGCATTAACCTCAATTTCAGTTTTTAACGGCATTTTAACGGCGGATTTTATAAACGCGGTACCGGATTGTGCCATCATAATGCCTAAGCGCGCAAACCGGCCTCTTCTCAGCGTTAAGAATTTTATTAACTTCTGCCGAATTTGCGCGATACTTCTTTCATTTCCAAGGTAATTAAAGTGGGCCTGCCGTGTGGACAATGTAAAGCGTCTTTGCACTTTTTCATATTGTTCAGCAGGGCTTCGGCTTGCACTTTTTCCAGCTTTTCCCCGGCTTTTATGGATTTCTTGCACGCCATGGTTGATATCAGGTGATATTTAAGTTTGTTGTCCGATTTCGCCGGGTCGCCTATTACGTCGGAGAGGGAAACTATAAAATCTTTTATGCTTTCCTCTTTAAATTTAAGCAGGTTCGGTACGGCGTTAATGCTCAGCGTGTTTGTGGAAAATCTTGAAATCTCAAAACCCGTCTGCGCCAAAACCTCGCTCCAGGCGAGGACGGCTTCAAGTTTGCTGGCCGGCAGCTGTACGCTTACCGGGAACATCAAAGGCTGTATTT